>DATHJB010000011.1 GCA_035316325.1 Acidimicrobiales bacterium | reverse complement strand
CCTCGTACAGCAGGTCGGCGAGCTTCTGGTGGGCGTCCTGGAGGTCGTTCTCGATGGGCGTGTAGGTGGTGGTCCCGGTGCCCTCGATGACGACGGCGGCGTTCTCGGCGGTCTGCCGGCGCTCCTCGACGAAGTACTCCTCGAGCCAGACGTCCGGGTGGCTGTTGATCCAGGCCTGCGACTGCACCCGGCGCTCCAGGTAGTCGAAGATCGCCGCCCGCTTGCCCGGGTCCTCCAGCGAGCTGTCGAGCGCCAGCGTGAAGCCGCCGGCGCCGGGGAGGTCGGCGGCGGTGACCAGGCGGACGGCGCCGGGGTGGGCGGCCTCGTAGGTCACCTCGGCCTCGTAGGTGATGACCGAGGCGTCGGCGTCACCGGACTCCAGCACGGTGGCCAGGTCCTGCAGGGGCACGTCCACCTGCTCGACGTCGCTCTGCTCCAGCCCGACCGAGTCGAGCGCCCGCAGCGCGAAGCCGTGCTGGGCGGTGCCGGTGGTGAAGGCCACCCGCGTGCCCTCCAGGTCGGCCAGCTCCTCGATGCCCGACTCCGGCCGGGCGACCAGCAGCGAGCCGGGGCCGTCGCTGGTGGTGGTGGCCACCACGGTGACCGGCAGGCCGGAGGCGGCGGCGCCGATGACGGGGTTGTCGCCCATCGAGCCGATGTCGATGGCATCGGCGGCGAAGCCCTCGTTCACCAGGGGCCCGCTCTCGAAGCGGACGTACTCGATCTCGTAGGGCAGGTCGTCGTCGAGCCCGGCGAGCTCGAAGGACAGCTCGCCGAGGGGGCTCTGCTCGCCGACGCGCAGGGTGATGCCCGGCGGGATGGACTCGCCGTTGGCCGAGTCACCGCCCGTGGCTTCGCCGGCCGAGGCGGCTTCGTCGTCGTCGCCTCCACAGGCGACACCGGTGGCGACGAGCGACGAGAGCAGCAGCAGTCCGGTCGTGAACCGGAGGGAACGGGACATCGGATCGGGACCTCCTCAGCTAGGCAACGACGAGAGCATTGACAAATCCGATCTTCTTTGTCAACAATTCGATCGCAATCCGCCGCTCCCTGCTGGAGGTACCTGACATGACCGATCTGCTCGAGTCGACGACGGTCGACGTCCGCCCCATCGCCGGTCACATCGGCGCCGAGATCACGGGGGTCGACCTGTCGCAGCCGCTCGACCTGCCGACCGTCGCCGCCGTCCGCGACGCCCTGCTGCAGCACCGGGTGGTCTTCTTCCGCGACCAGGAGATCGACCACGCGCAGCAGATCGCCTTCGCCCGCAACTTCGGCGACCTGACCTACGCCCACCCCCACGACGACGCCCCGCCCGACGGCTACCCGGAGATCTACACCGTCGACGTGAAGCGGTTCGTCGAGCGCTACGGCAGCCCCCGACCCAACCGGCACGGCTACTCGTCGCTGTCCGGCTGGCACTCCGACGTCACGCCGGCCGTCAACCCGCCGTTCGGGTCGATCCTGCGGGCCGACGTGGTGCCCGAGATCGGCGGCGACACCACCTGGACCAACCTGGTCACCGCCTACGAGGGCCTGTCCGAGCCGCTGCAGCGCCTGGCCGACACGCTGTGGGCCGAGCACCGCTACGGCGCCGGTCAGAACCGGGAGGGCTACAGCTTCGACGAGGCGCAGCGGGCCCGCTGGGAGCTGCTCGTCGTCCACCACCCCGTGGTGCGGGTGCACCCCGAGACCGGCGAGAAGGCGCTCTACGTCAACCCCGGCTTCACCAGCCACATCCTCGACGTGAGCCCCCGCGAGTCGAAGCAGCTGCTCGACCTGTTCTTCGAGCAGCTCACGCGGCCGGAGTACACCGTGCGCTTCCGCTGGCGTCCCGGCGACGTCGCCTTCTGGGACAACCGCACCACCGCCCACCTCGCACCCCGCGACCTCGACGAGGACACGCCCCGCACGCTGCACCGGGTGACGCTCATCGGCGACATCCCGGTGGGGCCCGACGGGCGCGAGTCGCAGCTGGTGGCCGGCAAGCCGTTCGAGAGCATCCCGCCGGTGCCGTTCACGCCCCGGGATCGGGACGGCGAGCGCGACGGCGAGCCGGTGGGCGTCTCGTGACGGCGACGACCTCGACCACGTCCGTCGACCGGCGCCGTCGCCGAGGCAGGTCGTCCGGCGGCCGGGTCATGAGTCAGGCGCGCCGGGGACGACGTGGGATGCTGGGCGGCATGCGAGTGACCGCGCTGGTCGACTACGCCGTGCGCAGCGCCTTGGAACTGGCCGGGGCGCACCCGGGAACGCTCACCGCCGACGCGGTCGCCGAACGCCAGAAGCTGCCCCTGGCGTACACGAAGAAGATCATGGTGAAGATGCGCCTTGCCGGCCTCGTTGTCGCGCAGCGTGGTGGTGAGGGCGGCTACCGGCTCGCCCGTCCGCCCCACGACATCTCGGTGGCCGACATCGTCCGGGCGGTCGAGGGCCCACTGGCCGACGTCCGGGGCGAGCCACCGGAGACGCTCGACTACCCCGGCGAAGCCAAAGTCCTGCAGACCCTCTGGGTCGCCACCCGCGCCAGCCTGCGCTCGGTGCTGGAGGAGGTGACCCTCGCCGACCTGGCATCAGGCCACCTCCCGCCACGGGTCGACGACCTCACCGCCTCCGACGGCGCCTGGCTCCGCCGCTGACGCCGGCTCGTCCCTCGCCGAGGAACGGCCCTCCGTCCGGCGTGCCGCGGATGTGTCGGCGGCGTGGCACGGAGGTGGCAAGGCTACGGTCCTGGTCGACCGCTGGACCTTGGGGGATCGATGAGCGTGTGGCGTCGGGGGGCTGTGTTCGTCGCGTTGGCGGCGCTGGTGGTGGGGTCGACCGCGTGGGTGCGTCCGGCGTCGGCGCCGTCGCACCGCCCGCCCCGCTCGGGGGTGAACCGGGGGCCGGTGGCGCCGCTGGGCGAGGCGGGACGCTGGCTGGTCGACGCCGAGGGCCGGGTCGTGGTCCTCCACGGCGTCAACGAGGTGGAGAAGTCGGCGCCCTACTACCCGGCGGCCGGCGGGTTCGACGAGGACGACGCTCGGCTCCTGGCCGAGAACGGGTTCACCACGGTGCGCCTCGGCGTCGTCGTCGGCGGCCTCATGCCCTCGCCGGGTGTCGTCGACCGCGCCTACGTCGAGAACCTGGCCCAGACCGTCGACCTGCTCGCCCGCCACAAGATCTTCGTGCTGCTCGACTTCCACCAGGACGGCTACGGGCCGAAGTACAACGGCAACGGCTTCCCGGACTGGATGGGCATCGACGACGGCCTGCCCAACCCGCCCGCCCAGTTCCCCCTCTACTACGTGCAGAACCCGGCCATGCAGCGGGCCTTCGAGAGCTTCTGGCAGAACCGGCCCGCCGTCGACGGGCGAGGCCTGCAGGACCACTTCGTCGACGGGCTGCGGGCGGTGGTGCGGCGGTTCCGGCACCAGCCCTACGTGCTGGGCTACGAGCTGATGAACGAGCCGTGGCCCGGCGCCGCCTGGGAGCCGTGCCTCGTGCCGCCCGACGGCTGCGCGGCGGCGGAGCAGGAGCTGCTGGCGCCGTTCCACCGCAAGGCGACCGCGGCCGTGTGGGCCCTCACCCGCACGCAGCCCGTGTACGTGGAGCCGTTCGTGCTTTTCAACTTCGGGCAGACGGGCACGAGCCTGCCGGGGCCGCGGAGCGGCAACGTCCTGTCGTTCCACTCGTACGCGCTGGACGTGGCGGGGGAGGAGGCGGTGGTGCGCCACGCCGTTGCCGCCGCGGTGCGGGACCAGCGGCCGTTGGTCGCCACCGAGTTCGGCGCCTCCACCGAGGTCCCGGCCCTGCAGCGGCTCACCGGGCAGCTCGACGGCGGGATCGTCAGCTGGATGTTCTGGTCGTACGACGACCTGCTCGACGACCCGGCGAACGCGCTCGACGGCCTGGTCCGGCCCTACCCGCTGGCCGTCACCGGTGTCCCGACGTCGACGGCGTTCGACCCGGTCGCTCGGGTGTACGACCTCGTCTACTCGGCCCGCGGCCCGGACGGTCGCCGCTACCGTGGCGGTCTCGACACGGTGGTCTCCGTGCCCGAGCGCCAGTACCCCGACGGCTACACGGTCACCGTCACGGGCGCCCGGGTCACGTCGTCACCCTGTGCCGAGCAGCTCACGCTGCGCACGCGCTCGGTTCGCACGTCCGAGGTCAGAGTGCACATCACGGCGGGCGGTACCTGTCGCTAACGCGTGACGTCCACGTGAAACGCGGGACGATCTGACCAGAGGACGACCGCTTTCCCGACATGTGTGCCACGATCAACGGCATGGGAAGGACCAAAGGCATGCCGCGGGAGAAGGACCGGCGCGAAGTCGAGTCTCCCTACCCCGACGACGAGCTCCGCCGGGACTTCCTCCTGGCGTGCATCTCCCGCTCGATCGACGACCGCGAGATCGCCCTGCAGAAGCAGAGCCGCGTGTACTTCCAGATCTCCGGCGCCGGCCACGAGGCTCTGTACCTCGCGCTCGCCCGGAGTCTGCGGCCCGGCTACGACTGGTTCTTCCCCTATTACCGCGACTGCGCCCTGATGCTGGGCCTGGGGCTGTCGCCCAAGGACATCCTGCTGCAGGCGGTGGGCTCGGCCGAAGACCCGGCGTCCGGCGGTCGCCAGATGCCGTCGCACTGGGGCTACCGGCCGTTCAACGTGGTCACCCAGTCGAGCCCCACGGGCAGCCAGTGCATCCCGGCGGTCGGCTGCGCCGAGGCGGGCCGCTACATCGTGCGTCGGCCCGACCTGGGGTTGCCGGCGTACGGCGACGAGATCACCTACGTCAGCCTCGGCGAGGGCGCCACCTCCGAGGGCGAGTTCTGGGAGAGCCTCAACACCGCCTGCACCGAGCACCTGCCGGTCCTCTACGTGGTGGCCGACAACGGCTACGCCATCTCGGTGCCTTCCTCGGAGCAGTCGCCGGCGCCGATCAACGAGCTGGTGTCGGGGTTCCCGGGCCTGCTGATCAACTCGGTCGACGGCACCGACTACTTCGCCGTGCGCGACATGCTGCCCGACGTCGTCAGCCACCTGCGCGCCGGTGTCGGGCCGGCGCTGCTGCACGCCCGGGTCACGCGGCCCTACTCGCACTCGGCGGCCGACACGCAGAGCAAGTACCGGTTGCCGCAGGAGCTCGAGTCGGAGCTGGAGCACGACCCGATCGACGGCCTGGAGCGGGCGCTGGTCGAGCGGGGTGTGTTGACGCCCGACGACGCGGTCGCGTTGCGGGAGGAGGCCCGGCGCACGGTCACCGAGGCCGCCAAGGAGGCGCTGGCCGCCCGGCGTCCGGACCCGGCCACGGTGATGGACAACGTGGTGGCGTTGCCTTCGTTGCCGCCGGAGGGGCCGCCGGGCGATGCGGGCGAGGTGGTGGCTTTCGGCGAGGGGATCCGCCGGGCGCTGCACGAGGTGATGGAGGGCGACGAGCGCATCCGGGTGTTCGGCGAGGACGTGGCCGACGCCCGGGAGGCCGTGATCGCCGACGTCGAGGGCAAGGGCGGCGTGTTCGGCACCACCCACGGCCTGCAGCGGGCGTTCGGGCGGGCCCGCTGCTTCAACACGCCGCTGTCCGAGTCGAACATCATCGGCCGGGCCGTGGGCCAGGCCGTGCGGGGCCTCCGGCCGTCGCCGGAGATCCAGTTCATGGACTACATCTATCCCGCGATGCAGCAGGTCAAGAGCGAGGCGGCCACCATCCGCTGGCGCTCCAACGGCACGTGGACCTGCCCGACCGTCATCCGGGTGCCGATCGGCGGCTACCTCACCGGCGGGTCGATCTGGCACAGCCAGTGCGGCGAGGCGATCTTCGCCCACATCCCCGGCCTGCTGGTCGCCTTCCCCTCCCGGGCGGCGGATGCGGTGGGGCTGCTGCGGTCGGCGTTCCTCCACGAGGACCCGGTGCTGTTCTTCGAGCACAAGCACCTGCTGCGCCAGCCGTACACGCGGGACCCTTACCCTGCGGCCGAGTACGTGATCCCGTTCGGCCGGGGCCGCTACGTGTCCCGGGGGTCGGACCTGACGATCGTCACCTGGGGTGCGACCGTCCACAAGTCGCTGCAGGCCGCCGAGCGCCTCTCGCTGGAGTCGCCGGGGGTGTCGGTGGAGATCATCGACCTGCGCACGCTGGTGCCGTGGGACCAGGAGATGGTGGCGGAGTCGGTGCGGAAGACGTCCCGTGTGATGGTGGTGCACGAAGACGTGCGCCGGGGCGGCTTCGGCGGCGAGGTCGCCTCCTGGATCGCCGACGAGCTCTTCTGGCACCTCGACGCCCCCGTCGCCCGCGTCGCCGCCCAGGACTGCCACGTCGCCTACGAACCCACCCTCGAGTGGGCCATCCTCCCCCAGGTCGACGACATCCTCACCACCGCCCAACGAGTCCTCGCCTCGTAACGGCGCAGGTCGGTCTACCGAGTTTGCGAGGCGCGGGGTCTGCCGGCCACTCGCAGGCTGATGGCGCGATGGGCGTAGAAGGTCTCGAACGTGGGGGCGTCGAGGCGGGCAGTGCGCGCCGTGGGGGTGTGGCCGGAGGGGTTGTGGAAGGTGAGGACGTCGGTGTCCGGATCGTGGCCGGTCACGAGCACGAGGTGCCCGCCGCGTCCCGGGGCCGGCCGGTCGGGACGGCGGATCTCCTTGTGAACCGAGGCGACGACCATCGTGTCGGCAGTGGCCGGCAGCTTCCGGAGGTCGTCGAGGCCGAGATGCCGGTGGACCTCGCCGTCGAGGCCGTGCGAAGCCTGGGCGTAGGCGACGAAGGCGTCGTAGAACAGCCCCCGGATCGACCCGTCCGGCTGGGGGACGTAGGTGCCGTAGGGCAGCCCGGCGACGAGGAGCTCGTAGAGGCTCGGAGCCCCGCCGTCCCGACAGGTGAGCGCCATGTGGAGACACGCCATCCCGCACCACTGGCCACACCACCGGGCGTAGTCGCCGTGCGTCGGCGCCCCCGACTCCCGCCACCGGGGATCGTCGCCCGCCTCCCGCCCGCCGTAGACGATGTCACCGATCAACTCCGGCGATGCGTACTGGGTCGTGGTCTGCAACAAGAGGCTCATGGGGTGCAGCCGCCGACAACCCGGATCATGAGGGTTCCATATTCAAGGTTGTAGGGTAACCCGGGATAAGGGCCCGTGATCATGTGGCGGAGAGCGTGGAGAAGGGCGTGGCGAAGCTCGTCGAACGTACCTGGACTCCGGCCGATCTGACCGGCCTGCCCCGGCGAGACCGCCAGGGCTGCAGGTACAGCGCCTACATCCCCGACCGGCTCGTCGGCCGGGAGCTCTTCCTGTCGGGCACCACGGCGGCCGACGTCTCCGACGCCGAGGCTGCTCTCGCCGGCTTCGACAACCAGGTCTCGTCCCTTGTGGACACCGAAGCGCTCGCACGGCTGCTGCTGCGGGCCGAAGCGGTCGCGTCGTCCCACATCGAGGGCCTCGTCGTCGGTGGTCGCCGCCTGCTCCGCGCCGAGGCTGCCGGAGCACTGGGTGAGACCGCTGTCGATGTCACCACCGCCGAGGTCCTCGGCAACATCGATGCGATGAACTTCGCGATCCAGCAGCTCGCCGGTGCTGTCACCATCGAGGGGATCCTCGAGATCCACCGGTTGCTGCTGGCCAGCACTCCCCAGAAGCACCTCGCGGGCCGCCTCCGCGACGCGCAGAACTGGATCGGAGGCTCCAGCTACAACCCGTGCTCCGCCGCGTTCGTCCCACCGCCGGAGGGTGACGTCGAAGATCTCATGGCCGACCTGTGCGCGTTCATCAACGACGACACGCTCTCCCCGGTTGCCCAGGCTGCTGTCGTCCATGCACAGTTCGAGACGATCCATCCCTTCGTCGACGGCAACGGTCGCACCGGCCGAGCCCTCGTCCACGTCGTCCTCCGGCGCCGAGGGCTGACCACCAAGGCGGTCCCTCCCATCAGCCTCATCCTGGCCACACGGGCCGAGGACTACGTCGCCGGGCTCACGTCGTTCCGCTATCTCGGCTCACCCGACCAACCCGCCGCCGTCGACGGGGTGAACCACTGGATCTCCACCTTCGCGGCGGCGACCACCAGGGCCGCCGTCGACGCCGGCGATTTCGAGGAGCGCATCGACGCGCTCAAGGCGACCTGGCGCGACAGGCTCGGAGGCGTTCGGGCGGGGTCGGCCACGGCAGAGCTGGTCGAGCGACTTCCGGGCACGCCGATCGTCACCGTCCAGGGGGTCGCGGAGATGCTCGGCCGTTCGGTCACGTCCATCGGCGAGGCGATCGATCGGTTCGCCGAGGCCGGGATCCTGACGCAGATCACGACCGGGCGACGCAACCGTGCCTGGGAAGCCTCGGAGGTCGTCGACGCCTTCACCGACTTCGAACGAGCGCTGGCGTCGCCGACCGGTGGCACCTCCTCCGCCAAGCCCGCTCGTCCGGTTCCCGCTCGCCGCCAACGCAAGAAGCCGTGACCTACTGACCCACTGCACCCGTCGGGGCCGGGGCGGGGTGGGCGGTGCCGCGGAAGGTTTGGCGGTAGGCGCTGGGGGTGGTGTTGGTGACGCGGGTGAAGGCGCGGCGGAAGGAGGCGAGGGAGCCGAAACCCGTGGCGAAGGTGACCTCGGTGACCGTCAGGGTCGTCTCCTCGAGGAGGGCGCGGGCCCGGTCGACCCGGCGCTCGGTGAGCCAGTGGAGGGCGCCGTGGCCGGTCTCGGCCTCGAAGCGGCGCGACAGCGTCCGGGTGCTCAGGTGCGCCTTGGCCGCCAGCGCCGGCAGGGTCAGGTCCTCGTCGAGGTGCTCGACGGCCCAGTCCATGAGGGCGGCCAGCGTGCCGTCGCCCGACGTGGCCCGCCGGGTGCGGTACTGGGCCTGCCCGCCGGTGCGGTAGGGCGGGCTGACCAGCAGCCGGGCGACGTCGTTGGCGTACGACTGGCCGTGGTCCTGGCGCAGGATGTGCAGGCACAGGTCGGCCGCGGCGAGCATCCCTCCGGAGCTGAGGACCTGCCCGTCGTCGACGAAGAGCTCGTCGTCGCACAGCTCGACGTCGGGGAAGAGCCGACGGAACTCGTCGGCCAGCGCCCAGTGGGTGGTCGCCCGCCGCCCCGCCAGCACCCCGGCGTGCCCGAGCACGAACGTCCCCGCGCACAGCCCCACCAGCCGGGCGCCCCGCCCCGCCGCCACCCGGATCGCCTCCAGCGCCTCCGGATCCCGCCGGCGACCGGGCTCGTCGAGGCCCGGGACCACCACGGTGTCGGCCGCGGCGAGCCGGTCCCACGACTCGAGCGAGTCGGTCGCGAACCCGACCGTGCGGATCGTCGACTGCGGCCCGCCGCACAGCACGACCTCGTAGGGCGACTCGGCCTCGTCCCGGATGGCAGCGAACGCCGTCGGTCGGGGCCCGAAGGCCTGCGCGGCCACGGCGGTGTCGAGGGCCAGCGTCGTGTCGAGCACGACGACGGCGATCACATGCCGGCGACCGGGGCGACCGGGGCGACCGGGGCCGCCAACGTCACTCTTGCCTGGGCCGTCGGACCCCACCGTCCGTGCCACCGCCATGGCTCATTCTGGCGCAAGGCTGGCCCAGAGCGCGCCGACGGCCGCCTCGGCATGTCGGACACTGCACCCATGACCGACGACAACCCCTCCCCGGCCCCCGACACCATCGTCCTGATCCACGGCTTCTGGGTGACCCCTCGGAGCTGGGAGGAGTGGGCCGCCCGCTACGAGGCCCGCGGTTTCACCGTCCTCACCCCCGCTTACCCGGGATTCGAGGTCGAGGTCGAGGCCCTCAACGCCGACCCGTCTCCCGTCGAGGCCCTCACCGCGCCCGCGGTCATCGAGCACCTGGAGAGCGTCGTCGGCAGCCTGCCGTCGCCGCCGATCCTGATGGGCCACTCGGCGGGTGGCGCCTTCACCCAGGTCCTCCTCGACCACGGCTTCGGGGCAGCCGGGGTGGCGATCAACTCGGCTCCGACCGAGGGCGTCCGCGCCCTGCCGCTGGCGCAGGTCCGCTCGACGTTCCCGGTGCTGAAGAACCCCGCCAACCACCACCGTGCCGTCGGCTTCACCCACGATCAGTGGCACTACGCCTTCACCAACACCTTTACCGACGAGGAGTCCAAGCGGCTCTACGAGCGCTACCACGTCCCGGCGTCCGGGCGGATCCTGTTCAACAGCGTCCTGGCCAACTTCGAGCCCGGCCCGCAGGACATCTGGGTCGACTACAAGAACGACGACCGGGCCCCGCTCCTGTTCATCTCCGGCGGGGAGGACCACCTCATGCCGCCCAAGGTGCAGCAGTCCAACGCCAAGCACTACAAGTCGGCCACGATCACCGAGACCAGGGAGTACGAGGGCTACGCCCACCTGCTGCCCGCCCAGGACGGCTGGGAGGCGATCGCCGACTACGCGCTCGACTGGGCGCTGGCCAACGCCGGGCGGACGGCCGCGGACGGCGCGGTCGAGCCGGTGTGATCCGGCTCACCCACATCGGCCGGACCCTCGCACCACCGACAGCCTCACCAGCTGACCGACCAGCGTCGGTACGTGATCTAGTGGTCGAGGATCGCTTGGAGACGTTCGAGGCTCGTGGGGCCGGGGCCGCGTGAGGGGTGGCCGTCGAGTGCTCGCCGGGTGAAGTCCTCGGGCCGGTTGCCGCCGGTCAGGCGGCCGACGGCCTCGGCGTTCTCGGGAGCGACCGCCTGCAGGCGGTCGCCGAGGCTCGTGGAGAAGCGGGAGGCGAGGTCGACGCCGAGGCCCTCGGTGCCCACGAGCTCGCGGGTCACCACGAGCAGGCTGCCGGCGTCACGCGGGGTGACGAGCACGTCGATGTCCTGGAACGACGCCGGGCCCGACGCACGGTGGGACACGTGCTGCTTCCACGCCAGGCGGGCCGGGGGATCGATGGCGGTGACCTTGCAGGTGACCCGGAGCGGCGGGGAGAACATGCGCCGGAGGAGCCCAGGCGACCGCTCGCCGTAGGTCTTCACGTACTCGGCGCCGCTCTCGCCCGGTCGGCCGTGCGTGTGCCGGACCTCCTGCAGCTCGAGCTCCCACTCGCGGTGGCGCTCGAAGTCGACGAGATAGCGGAACACATCAGGTGCCGCCGCCCTGACCGTCACCGCCTGTTCCCACACCTGCGGTTTCAGCTGCCTGATCGCCACTGCCACGCCCGGATCCTAGGCCCGTCCGTCGATGCGGTAGGTGGCGTAGCCCCCTGAGCCGCCCGACGACAACACCCGCGAAATACCTGGCCTTTCCCGCGGACGACCTGGGTATGGGGTTGCTAGTGAAGTTGGGGAATGAATCGGTGTGTTCCGGCGTCATACCTCAACAGAGCGGCTCCTCCCCCTGAGCCGCTCGGTCACTGGTTGGTCGATCGGAAAGCGAGGAGCCCACCGTGTCCGAGATCGTGCTCATAAGTCTGGCAGTCATCTCCATCGCCATCCTCCTCGGTGCCTTCGTGCGCCGCCTCGGAGACCTCGACGACCTCACGGCCATGCGCGACATGGTCGAAGGGTCGTGATCCAGGACTCACCCGCACTTGGGCAGTCGTTCGAACTGCCCGACGATCACCCCGGAGTGTCCGACGTCGCCTACCGGACTCGGCGCGCCAAGATCGCCGAGACGGGGGCGGCGTACCGCAGTGGCGAGCCCATCCCCGACGTCGAGTACACCCCCGAAGAGGACGAGGTGTGGCGGGTGGTGTCGCAGGAGCTGGCCGCGAAGCACCGGCGCTACGCCTGCGGGGCCTACCTGTCGGGCGCCTCCCGCCTCCACCTGCCCAGCGAGCGGGTGCCGCAGCTGCGGGAGGTCGACGAACGGGTCCACGCCCTCACCGGCTTCCACATCGAGCCGGTCCCCGGCCTGGTGCCGACCATGGTGTTCTACGGAGCGCTGGCCCGGCGGACGTTCCTCTCGACCCAGTACATCCGCCACCACTCGGTGCCCTTCTACACCCCCGAGCCCGACGTGGTGCACGAGATCGTCGGGCACGCCAACATGCTGGCCAACCCCGTGCTGGCCGACCTGTACGAGGCCGCGGGCCACGCCTCGCTGCGGGCCTCGGCGGCCGGCGACGCGGCCCTGCAGGCGTTCTCGAAGGTCTTCTGGTTCACCCTCGAGTTCGGGGTGCTGCACGAGGACGGCGAGCTCAAGGCGTACGGCGCCGGCCTGCTGTCGTCGTACGGGGAGATCGACGTGTTCCGCGCCGCCGAGGTGCGGCCGTGGGACGTGGAGCAGATGTCGACGCTCGACTACGACATCACCCACTACCAACCGGTCCTCTTCGCGGCCGCCTCGTTCGACCAGATGGTGGACGACCTCACCGCCTACTTCACGTCGGTCGGTCACTGACCACGAAGGGTGGTTGACGTACTCTTCGGGGTAGTGAAGGGGCCGATGTGGAAGCAGATGCTCGGAGCTGTGGTGATGGTGACCGCGCTCGTCGGCCCGCTGGCCGTCGAGACGGGTAGCACCGGCACCGCCCAGCCCGGGCCGGAGCTCACCGCCACGCTCGCGCCCATGTACGTGAACCCGGGCGGCCAGGTGACGGTGACCGCCGTGCAGGGCTGCCCCCAGCCCATGCAGGTGTTCTGGAGCCTGGGGCCGGGTGCGCTGAGCGGCGCCGCGGCGACGGGCCCGGACGGCAGGTGGGTGGTGCGCTTCCCCGCCCCGGCCGGCCTCGGCGTGGTGCCGTTCTTCGCCCACTGCGCCTTCAGTCAGGGCGCCGCGGCCGCCGCCATGTACAAGCAGATCAACTTCACGGTCGTGGCGCCGGTGCGTCCCCGCTTCACCGGCTGAGACAGCGACGGCCCGACGGCGTGCGGTACCTGCGGTA
The DNA here is from genome assembly GCA_035316325.1 of Acidimicrobiales bacterium. Taxonomy (NCBI): domain Bacteria; kingdom Bacillati; phylum Actinomycetota; class Acidimicrobiia; order Acidimicrobiales; species Acidimicrobiales bacterium. Next base: position 109,564 of record DATHJB010000011.1, on the reverse strand, counting down.
CGTGTGGTTCCTGCTGCTGCTGGGGGCGCTCGTCGGAGTGGGCACGGTGGTGCTGGCGATGCGGGAGGACGAGCCGGAACCGTGGTCGGGCAGCTGGGTGGCGACGGCGCGGGGCGTGGAGGTGGGCGTGTACCCCAGCCCGGGCGCGGTCGAGCCGTCGGTCCGCCTGAAGAGCCCCACGGCGAGCGGCGCGGCGCTGGTGTTCCTGGTGGAGGGGCGTTCGGTGAGCGGCGAGTGGCTGCCGGTCCACCTGCCGATCCGGCCCAACGGCAGCTCCGGGTGGGTGCGCAGGGCCGACGTCCGGCTGGCGGCGAACGACTACCGGATCACGGTCGACCTGCACGACCGGAAGCTGACGTTCTCGCAGTTCGGCGACGTGAGGTGGACCACCCCGATCGGGGTCGGCACCGAGGCCATGCCCACCCCGCCCGGGCGCTACTACGTGAAGGAGCTGCTCATGCCGGGGAAGGAGGACGCCCTGTACGGGCCGTTCGCGCTGGGCCTCTCCGGCTTCAGCGACAGCCCCGGCGCCGCCGACTTCAAGGGCGGCGAGGGCGTGCTGGCCATCCACGGCACCGACGACCCCGACTCCATCGGTGAGCAGGTCAGCCACGGCTGCATCCGGGTGCCCAACGACGTGATCTCCTACCTCGCCGCCACCGTCCCGATGGGAACCCCGGTGGAGATCGAGTGAACGAGGTTGTGATTCGGGCAACGAGCCGCCAGCTTCTGTGCCCATGGGAGCGATCGACGAGCTGTTGGCTCGCCACACGGCCGGACTCGCGGGTCCGACCTGTTGCGAGACCGGGTTGCCGACCAAGCCTCGCCTGCGGGCGACGGTGCTCACCTGCATGGACTCACGCATCGACCTGTTCCGGGTGCTGGGTCTGAAGCTGGGCGAGGCCCACGTGCTGCGCAACGCCGGCGGCCTGGCCACCGACGACGCGATCCGCTCGCTGGTGCTGTCGCAGCACAAGCTGGGCACGCAGGAGATCATGGTGATCCAGCACACGTCCTGCGGGCTCAAGGACCTGCACGACGCCGACCTGGCCGCGAGCCTCGAGGACCAGACCGGTGTGGCGCCCCCGTTCGACTTCGGCGGCTTCGACGACCTCGACGCGTCGGTCCGCGACGCGGTGCTGCGCCTGCGCGACTGCCCCTGGCTGGAACGCCGCGACGCGATCCGGGGCTTCGTCTACGACGTCGACAGCTTCAGGCTGCGCGAGGTCTACTGAGCCCGCAGGCGGCGGCGCGCCCGGACCGCGCCCACCGCCAGTGGGATCGCCAGCAGCAGCACGAGGACCACCAGCGGCCAGCGGCTCATCGCACTGGGCCCTCGGCGCTTGAAGGCCACCGGGTCGCTGTCCTGCCAGGAACCCGACCCGCCGCCGACGGCCTCCACCTCACCCGAGCGGGCGGCCGCCACCTCGTCGCCGCCCCCGTCCACGGTCGTGGTGGTGTCACCGCCACCAGCGCCGGACGGGTCGTCGCCACCGTCGTCGTCGCCGGTCGTGCCGGTGGTGTCGTCGCCGGCGGGTCGGGGGGCGTGGGTGGGCGGTAGTTCGGGTCGAAGCGCGGGTTCTTGCAGTTGTCCCAGTTGAGCTGCTTCGCCTGCGAGATCGGCCGGCCCCACATGCGCTGGACGGACTTGTACATCTCCTGCGACAGGATCGGCGGCAACGGCGAGTAGCCGATCTCGGCCATCTGGATCTGGCCGTCGCAGGCGATGTACTGCATCCAGGCGTCGAGCGTCTCGCTGATCCTCGTGTCGGCGTAGTTGCCCTTGCAGGTCGGCCGGTCGCCCGCCGGGGCGCACTGCGTCACGACGTAGCTGTACGCCGAGATCGGGTAGGCGCCGTTCTCGCGGCTGCGGTACACGCCCGACAGCTCCTGGCTCAGGTCCGGCCGCAGCTGGGCCGACTCCAGGGCCGCCGAGATGTTGCCGGCGTAGGGCTGCACCCACTGGCCCGACTCGTTCTGGATCCAGGCGGTGTTGACGTTGTAGCGCTTGGCGTAGGCGAACTCGTCGTAGGTGATCGTCCACGGTGTGCGGGCCGTGTGCTGCGCCATCAGGTCGGAGCCGGCCAGGCCCAGGCCACGGGGCACGAAGTTGGGCGACACGCCCGGGTCGATGATGCGCACGCCCTGCGGGTAGCGGTTCCTCGCCACCCAGGCGTCGAACTCGGCGGGCGCCATGTTCTGCACGAAGTCGTAGAAGAGGGCCGTGGTGCCGGACGGGCCCGAGCGGTAGACGACGGTGATCGGCTCGTCGGGCAGGACGACGCCGCCGCCGAGATCGTTGGTGATCCGGGCGTCGGACCAGTTGCTGATCTCGCCGAGGAAGATCAGCGCCACCGTCCGGCGCGACAGGCGCAGGTAGTCGACCTTGCGCCCGGCCCGGTCCGTGACGTTGTACATGACCGCCACGGCGCCGGCGACGTCGGGCACGTACTGGAAGCCGCGGCGCACCTGGTTGTCGTTGCCGAGGCCGAGCAGCGACGAGAACTCCGCCTCGGTGCCGGCGAAGTTGACCGTCGACTGCTGGAACTGCCCCAGCCCGTCGGGCGAGCTCGTGGGCAGGTAGTTGACGTTGAGGCCGCGGGTGTAGGCGTCGGCGGTCCATTGGGTCATCGCCGGGCCGACGTAGCTGGAGCCCCGGCCGGCGATGTTGGTGGGCGCCAGCGGTGCTGCGGGAGCGGCGGGTGCGGCGGCGACGTCGGCAGGCTCGACCCGGGCGCCCGCCGGCACCGTCACCGTCACCGTGCCGCCGAGGCAGGCCCCCGCGACCAGGGCCAGCAGCAGCCGCCGTCGGAGTCGACCGGGATGCCGCATGTCAGCCGAACCGACCCTCGACGTAGGCGAGCGTGCGCTCGTCGGCCGGGTCGGAGAAGATCGTCTCGGTCGTGTCGTGCTCGACGACCTGGCCCGGCTGGTTCTCGGTGGCCAGGAAGAAGGCGCAGTGGTCGGACACCCGCTGGGCCTGCTGCATGTTGTGCGTGACGATCACCACGGTGATGTGCTGGCGCAGCTCGGCGATGGTGTCCTCGATGCGGCGGGTCGACGTGGGGTCGAGCGCCGAGCAGGGTTCGTCCATCAGCAGCACGTTGGGCTGCACGGCCAGGGCGCGGGCGATGCACAGCCGCTGCTGCTGACCGCCGGAGAGGGCTCCGCCGGCGTCGCCGAGCCGGTCGCGCACCTCGCGCCACAGGCCCGCCCGCAGCAGCGCCTGCTCCACCAGCTCCTGCTTGTTCGAGCAGCGGATGCGGGCCAGCTTGAGCCCGGCGAGCACGTTGTCGCGGATGCTCATGGCGGGGAACGGGTTCGGCTTCTGGAACACCATGCCGATCCGCAGGCGCACCTCCTGGGCGCGGATGCCGGCCCGGTAGATGTCCTGGCCGTCGAGCAGCACCTCGCCCGCCAGCTGGGCGCCGGGCACCAGCTCGTGCATGCGGTTGAGCAGGCGCAGGAACGTCGACTTGCCGCAGCCCGACGGCCCGATCAGCGCCGTCACCTGGTTGGCCGGCATGTGCAGGTCGACGTTCTCCAGCACGAGGTGGTCGCCGAACCAGGCGCAGGCGCCGCGGGCGGTGAGGGTGGCGGCGCCGGGCGGCGGGCCGCCGACCAGGCGTATCGGCGGCCGGCCGGCGAGCGGATCGTCGATCGACCGCATCGGGCCGGCCGTCAGGTCGACCGCTTGCTCCGTCGCCTGCTCCGTTGGGATGCTCACCTTCGTCTCCCTCCCTTGCGTTCGCCGCCCACCATCCGGGTGATGGCGAAGAGCGTCAGCACGATCAGCATCAGCACGAGCGCGCCGGTGAAGCCGCGGTCGATCTGCGTGGGCAGCGGCGTGTTGCGGATGTTCCTGAACACGAAGAGCGGCAGGCTCTCCTGCGGCCCGTTGAACGGGTTCGAGTTGAAGAGGCTGGCGCCCACCGACGTGAACAGCAGTGGGGCGGTCTCGCCGACGGCCCGGGCGATGCCCAGCACGACGGCGGTGGTGATGCCGCTGCGGGCGGTCGGCAGCACCACCGACCAGACCGTGCGCGCCCGCGACGCGCCCAGGGCCAGGCTGGCCTCGCGCAGGCCGTCGGGCACCAGGCGCAGCACCACCTCCACCGTGCGGGTGATGGTGGGCACCATGATCATGCCCAGGGCGAGGCTGGCCATGAGGCCGTTGTTGCCGAACACGTCGGAGTCCTCGGCGTAGGGCAGGATGAGGACGGCGAAGATGAAGAGGCCGGCCACGATCGACGGCAGCCCGCTCATGGCGTCGACGAAGATCCGCACCGGCCGGCGGAGTCGCGAGCGGGTCTCGTTGAGGAACACCGCCGTCGCCAGGGCCAACGGCAGCGACAACGACAACGACAGCGCCACCTGCTGGAGGCTGCCGGCGATGGCGTGCGACCCGCCGCCCGCGTCGGCCGGCATCGACGGGGTGATGCCGCCCTGGTCCTCGCGGAAGAAGTCGGTGCTCAACGACGGCAGGCCCTTGAGCACCACGTAGCCGACCAGCCACACCAGCGGCGCCGCCAGCAGCACCGCGCCGGAGGTGATCGCCACGGTCGCCAGGCGGTCGACGGCGAGGAGCCGGCCCAGCCGGTCGGCCGAGACGAGGCCGTACAGCGCCAGGAAGCACAGGTAGACGACGAGCACGAAGCCGAACCAGCCGACGCCCTCGGTGAGCCGGGTGAACACCACCCAGCTGAGCGCCAGCGCGCTGACCGCGCAGCCGGCCATGGTGGCGTAGTCGATGCCCTCGAACTCCGACGGGCGCCGCCGGGGGCGGGGGACGGCGGTGGACGCGCTCGTCGCGGACGCCGCGGCCACGTCGGCGCGGCGGGGCGGGAGGCGCACGGGCGCCACCATCAGACGGTCTCCACGCCGACGCCCGAGCGGCTGCGGGACACGATCACCGACGCCGCCATGTTGGTGGCCAGGGTGCCCGCGAACAGGACGAGCCCGGCCGCCATCAGGCCCGAGGTGGTGAAGTCGTCGGCACCGGCCCGGGTGGCGATGAAGCCCGACACCGTGGCGCCGCCGCTCTCGAGCACCTGCCACGTGAGCAGCGGGAGCTGGGGGAGCAGCAGCGTCACCGCGATCGTCTCGCCCAGGGCCCGGCCGAGCCCGAGCATCGAGCCGCCGATGATGCCGGCGCGCCCGTAGGGCAGCACGACCATGCGGATCATGCCCCAGCGGGTGCCACCGAGCGCGAGGGCGGCCTCCTTCTCGCCCGGCGGGGTCTGCGCGAACACCTCGCGGGTGACCGAGGCGACGATCGGCAGCACCATGAGCGACACCACCACACCGGCGATGAACATCGACTGCACGAGCTCCGGGTCGTCGCCGGTGGCGAAGAAGGGGATCCAGCTGAGGTGCCGGGCCAGGAAGGCCGACAGTGGCGCCAGCTGCTCGCTGAGGAGCAGCCAGCCCCAGATGCCGTAGAGCAGGCTGGGGATGGCGGCGAGGAGGTCGATGAGCCCCGTGAGCACGCCGCGCCAGCGGGCCGACGCGTAGTCGGTGATGAACAGCGCGGCGCAGACGGCGAGCGGTATGGCGATCAGCACGGCGATGACGGCCACCTGGACGGTGCCGGCGACCAGGCCGAGCACGCCGATCTCGGGCGGGTCGACATCGGTGCGCCACTCGACGCGGGTGAAGAACGACCACCCGGCCACGTCGAAGGCGTCACGGCTCCGCAGCAGCAGGAACAGCCCGACGAGCGCCAAGAGGACCAGTACGACGAGCCCGGACGTGGTGGTGGTTCCACCGAAAATACGGTCCGATTTGGTCGGCTGATCTTCGACAATGCGCGGGGTGGTTGTCCCGATATGCAGCGTGTCGTCAGCCCGCTGATCGGTCAAGTCGATGCCCCCGTCCGCCTGTCCATCCGAGGCATCAAACCAGGAGATTCGGGGATCGGCAAGCACCCCCGGGCGAACTCGACTTGAACGTTAGCGGCCTCAGGATGAACGGCTGGTGTCCGGTTGATGTCCCGGCATTGAGTCGGCCGGATGACAAACACATTTCACCATTCGTTCGTTCCGATTGCCTTGTCCTGTTGGGATCCCTTTTGTCAGAACTGACCCATCCACAGCGCCCCAAGGCGGGGCACAGGGAGGGGAGAAGGATGAGCTTCCGCTCAGTCAAGCGGTACGCGCGCGCCACCGTAGGTGGGGCCGCCGTGCTGTCGGTCGTCGCCCTCGCGGCGTGCGACTACGGCCCCGACGGCGACCAGGACGTGATCACTCTGGCCGGCTCGGACACCACCCAGGACGTCTCGGCGGACATCGTTGCCGACTACAACCTGGACACCACCTACAACAACAACCCCGACACCCCGGCCGACGACCGCGACATCCTGCGGAACGTCCTGTCGGTCCAGACCGCGCCGATCGCCGTTCCGGCGGACGAGCACTGCGGTGCGATCAGCTACCGCACGCCTCCGGGCAGCGGTGAGATCGTCGCTCCCAACGGCTCCGGCGCCGGGCGCAACGCGCTGCGTGCCTCGGTGCTCGCGGACGACGGCTGCATCGACATCGCCCGCTCGTCGGCCGGCCCGCGGGCGATCAACCCGTCGACCGGTGACCTGGCGACGTTCGAGTACTACGCCTTCGCGCTCGACGCGGTCGGCTGGTCCTCGGCGTCGACGCTGGCTCCGGCGAACCTGACGCTGGCCCAGCTGCGGGGCATCTACAACTGCACCTTCACCAACTGGAACCAGGTCGGCGGTTCGGCCGGCGCCATCCAGCGCTACTGGCCGCAGTCCGCGTCCGGCACGATGCAGTTCTTCCGGGACGCGGTGCTCGGCTTCGACCCGGTGCCGATCAGCACCGGTTCCTGCCCGGCGCCGGTCATCACCCAGGAGAACACGGGTGAGCTGATCGACACCAACAACCACGAGCAGACGGCTCTGGTGCCCTACTCGGGCGCCAACTGGGTCGCCCAGGCTCGGGGCGCAGCTCCCGACCAGCGCCATGGTCAGCTCATCAAGAACCTCGACGGCCAGAACATCGTGCGCAGCGACGACGGGCAGTTCGAGCTGAACGCCGAGGACACCGAGTTCCCGGCGGCCCCGGTCCGTGAGTCGAACGTGGCGATGGTCGACCCGACCCCCGACTACCAGGGTGTCCGGTTCGTGTTCAACGTCATCGACAGCACGCACGTCTCCTACGACAGCGCCAAGCGCTACGTGGGCTTCGACAACGTCGACGCCGGTCCGACGAGCCCGCTGTGCAGCGGGACCCTCGGCACCACCGACAGCATCGCCAGCCTCGGCTTCGGCCGGCTGACCGGAGCGATCGGCCCCAACAACCTGGGCGGCTCGCTCTGCCGCCTGTACGTGCCCGTGTGACGGCACGCCCTGGCGTGTAGCTGGCAACCGTCTTGCAGCCCCCGGCATCGTCGCCGGGGGCTGCGGACTGTTCACCCTTCGTTGGCCCCGAGGGCCGGAGTTCGTTCACGTCCGTGTGCGATAACGGCCCTCATCGAGTCGAGCGGGCCTCGTCCGTCTGCTCGCGTCCCCAGACTGGAGAAGGCACAACATGTCCCGCCATCGAGAGGCACGCAGGTCTCGATCGCTGGTCGCGGTCGTTACGGCCGCCCTGCTCTTCGTCGTCGCCAACTTCTTGGCGGGGCCGGGGCCGACCAGCTCCGCCCAGACGCCGGAGCCGTTCACGGTCACGGTGTCGCGGACCGACGGCCTCGCCGACGCGCAGTTCGTCGACGTCGACGTCACCATGCGATCCGACCTCAGGGCCAGCGCCGTCAACGCGTACATCTGCCGCCCGGGCCAGGCGTACACGACGGTCTCCCACGTCGGGAAGAACGGTGGGAACTGTCCCGGCGACGTCCCCATGTCGGCCTCCGGCGCATCGTCGTTCTGGACCCTCCACAGGTTCACCGGCGACGCACGGGCGCGCGGGCGCATCGTCGCGGGCGTCGGCACCGCCGAGTGGGACAGCACGATCACGGGCGACCGCTTCGCCCTGACCTGCGGCCCGGACGACCCCTGCGTGCTCGTGGTGCGCGTGGGCGCCCGGCCGACCGCCGGTGGCGCCACGACGCAGTACTTCGACTCCTCGACCGTCCTGACCTACGTCGACGACGACCCCACCGCCAGCTGCGGTGGCGCCGCCCCGGGTGCGCTGCGCTCGGCCGGGTCCGACCGGATCGTCGGTGCCTGGCGGGAGTGGACCCGGGCGCAGTGCGGCCTGCCCGGCGGCACGGGCAGCGCGACGCTGGCGCCCATCCCGGACGAGGGTGCGGCCGTCACCGACTTCGCCGAGGGCGAGCGCGACATCGCCTACACGGCCGTCGGTGCCGGCGAGCTCGGGTTCACGCCGGAAGCCACCCGCGACACCGTGGCCACCCCGGTGGCCCTCAACGCGGTGGTGCTCGCCGCCGCCGGGGGGCACTTCACCGCCACCGACCCCAACGTCCCCCCGACCGAACCTCTGCCGTACGGCGAGCTGCGCCTCACGGCGGGAGAGGTCGCGACGATGTTGGGCCAGGGCCAGATCTTCCTGAACGGTCCCGAGGTGCTGGCCCGCAACCCGGTGCTCGGCGCCGTCTACTCCCAGGTCGAACCCCGGTCACCGATGGCGCTCGCGAGCAGCAGTGCGGTGACTCTCCACATGACCCACTACCTCGACGAGCTGGGTGGTGCGGCCTGGAACGCCGGCCCTGCGCAGGCCTCCGCCGACCGCGGCGTGACCGCCAACCTGGGTGTGCCCGACGATCCGGACGAGCCGACGTTCACGACGTCCCTCAGCATCGTCTCGGACCAGTCGGCGATCGACCGGGCCGTCTTCACGCGCCTGGTGAACGTGTCCCCGTCGCAGCTGGGCCCGCAGTGGGTGTGGACCGACCTGGCGACGGCGACGCGGCTCGGCATGACCCCGGTCAGCCTCCCGAACGCGGCCGGTGAGTGGGTGGCACCGACGCCGGCCTCGCTGGCCGCCGCCGTGCCCACCATGGCCCGCCAGGACAACGGCCTGCTGGCGCCCAACGTCGCCGCCACCGCCCCCGGCGCCTATCCGCTGACGATGGTGGAGTACGCGCTGGCGCCGGCGGAGCCGCTCTTCGACGTGGCCGGCGACGTGTGCGCCCCCCGCACCGACAGCCAGGAGTTGCTGGGCGACTGGCTCGGGTACATCACCGGCGACGGGCAGGCGGTGCTGCCGAACGGGCTCGTGCCGCTCACGCCGGGTCTGCGGACCGAGGCGACGGCGGCGATCCCACAGGTGGGCGCCACGCCGTCGACCACGTGTGTCCCGGGTCCGCCCACCACCCCGACGACCCAGCCGCCCGGGACCCGGCCCCCAGGGACGCAACCCCCACCGGGGTCCGTGCCGGGCGGTTTCGTCCCGGTGCCCGACGACGATTCCGACTTCGGTTCCGGGGGCCCGTCGTCGGACGACGACAGCAGCCCGCACGGGGGCACGCCTCCCCGGGAGTCCACCGCGGAGGACCGGGAGGAGGCCGCGGACGAGGTCGACGACGCCGAGATCGACATGCCGCCGTTCCTGGGCGTCCGGGGCCTCAACGAGGTGATGTCACCTCTGTCGCTCCTCCTGATCGTGGTGCTCACCTCCGGCGCTGCCTTCCTGACCTCCGGCCGTGAGCTGCCCGAGGGCGCCAGGGCCACCGGCCGAGCCGTCGCCCGGTCGGCCCGTTTCACCCGCCGCCGGCTGGCGGCGGTCCGCCTCCCCGTCCTCTCGGGCCGAGGTGCGCCATGACGTCTCCCGGCTCGCCGGTGCTCGTCGAGAAGGATCACGAGCTCGCCGTCCCGGCCCCGCTGCCGGCTGAGAAGCCGGGTGAGGGGGTCGAGGCGCGGCCGTGGTGGCAGAGCGAGCTGGCGCCGATCACGCCGCGGCGAGTCGCGGTGGCCGTGACCGCCTGGCTGCTGGTGACCGTGCTGGGCGTGGTGCTGGTGGTCTACGGGGTCGGGCCGATGCTGCAGCGGCGGTCGCAGCGCAACCTGCTCGCCGACATCCGGACCGAGATCCGCCAGGCCGCCGACGAGGAGCTCAGCTTCGACCCGAACGCCGAGGCCGGCCCCGACCTCGAGGCTCCGGACCCCGGGGCCCCGGTGGCGGTGCTCGAGATCGGCGACCTGGAGCTGCTCCAGGTGGTGGTCGAGGGTGTCGGCCCGCAGCAGACCCGCAGGGGCCCCGGCCACGTGCCGGGCACCGCCGGACTGGGCCAGCCGGGCAACAGCGGCGTCGTGGCCCGACGTACGGCCTTCGGGGCGCCCTTCGGCGACCTGGCGTCGCTGCGGCGGGGTGACGAGATCGTGGTGTCGACCCCGCAGGGCCAGTCGCTCTACGAGGTGCGGACCGTGTCGTCGGGCGAGGGCATGCCCGACGACGTCTACGGCCCCACCGAGGACGAGGACCGGCTCACGCTCGTGTCGTCCGACTCGAGCCTCCCGTGGGCGAAGGGCGACGCCGTGGTGGTGGTGGCCGAGATGGAGGGCCAGCCGTACGAGCCGACGTCCCAGGCCGGGCGCCGCTCCGAGGCCGACGGCCGGGAAGGTGACAGCAGCGGCGTCGCCCCGCTGGTGCTGGCGGGCTTGGCGTACCTGCTGACGGTCACCGTGGCCCTGGCGCTCTACCGCACGAGCCGCCCCCGCTCCGCCTACCTGCTCACCGCCCCACCGATGCTGGCCACCGTCGTCCTCCTCGCCGAGGCCGTCGCCCGCCTCCTCCCCGCCTGGTCCTGACGCATCGCCGGGGCTGACGTCAGTCGTCGCGGAACACGTCGGCGACATCGAGGTCGAAGCCGTCGAGCAACCGGCTGGCGAGCCGGTCACCGACCTTGAACTCGGTGTCGCCGAACCCGGCGTCGGCATCCTGGCGCTGGCACGCCACGATGCCGTAGCGATCGACGTCCTGCTCGACGAACCAGACCTCGCCGATGCCGATCGCCTCGTAGTCGCGTCGCTTGCGGACGAGGTCGTAGGCCCGTGTCGACGGCGACAGCACCTCGACCACCAACCCGGGGAGCCCGGAGAACTTCCTCTTCTCGCCCTTGGGGGCGCACAGCTCCTGCGGGTACCAGGCGAAGTCGGGCTGGTAGCCGCGGCGATCGTTGATCTTCACGGCTTGCTGGGTGGACACCTGGCCCCGGTCGGGCGCCGCCCGCGTCCAATCAGCGAAGACGAGGATGAGGTTGCGCACGATCCACTCGTGCTGGGCATTGGGCCGGTTCACGACAACTTCTCCGTCGACGAGCGATGCGTTGCGGAGCTCGTAGGGAAGTGCCAGGAACTCGTCCCAGGTCAGGTCCTTGGGGAAGCCGCCTGATGGATATTCGTAACCTGTGGGGTACTCAGCCACTGTGCTCACCTCACCGACTGTAGTTCTAGCACCACCGGCAAATCGCGAAATATCGGCCTATTTCGCGGACTTTCGCGGACTTCAGTGGCTTGCTGAGGTGACGACTCGGTAGGTGGGGTTCAGGAGGGCGAGGCGGCTGCGGTGGATGCCGATGGTGCCGACGAGCTCGACCTGGGTGCCCACGTTGACGGCCGCCAGCTCGCGGCGGCCGAGGAAGACGGCGATGACCGTGCCGGTGCCGTCGTCGACGACGCACTCGAAGACCGGTACGTCATGGCGCGGCGCCACCCGCACCGAGCGGACCTTCCCCTGCACGCGCACCCGGTCGCGCCAGCGGGCGTCGCCGATCGGGGTGACCCGCTCCGCGCTGGCCCGGGGCCCGCGCTCGGCTTTGGGGCCCTTCCCGACGCCGCCCGGCTTCACGGTGGCGGCCACCGCAGCCGGCTCGATCGGCAGCAGGGTGTCTTCGGCGGTGATGTTGTCGAACTGGAACGGCACCGTGGTGACGTTGGCGTGGGGCAGCCGCGACACCTCGGCGAGGATCTCGCCGGCCGTGCGGTCGTGGAGGATGCGGTGCCAGATGCCCTTGTACTTGCGGTCGGGCAGCAGCACCGACACCTCGGTGTCGCCGTCGGACAGCTCGTGGGCCACGGTCTCGACGGCGGCCCGGGTGATGCGCCGGTCGGAGCAGGCGACCAGCTCCAGCGGCACCCGCGACATGCCCAGGCGCCGCCACTCGTCGGCGAGCCGCGCCGCGGCGTCGTCGTCGACCGCGAAGTGGACCGCCCGCAGCTCGTCGGGCGTCAGCGTGCGGGCGTACTGGATGGCCCGGGCGGCGGCCAGGTCGAGCCGGTCGACGAACACCAGCACGACGTGCCGCCGCAGGATCGGCGCCGTCGCCGCCGCGGGCACGTCGTACTCCAGGGTCGCCCGCTCGTGCTCGTACTGCCGGTTGAGGCGCAGGAGCACCAGTACGAACAGCGGCATGATCGGCAGGATGATCCAGGCGTCGTCCCAGCGCGTCCAGATGACCGCCGTGACGATCGTGCCCGAGATGATCGCTCCGACGCCGTTGGCGGCGACGCCCCGCACCCAGCCCCGCTCCTTCTTGCGGATGTGGTGCATGGTCATGCCGGACTGCGACAGCGTGAAGCCGGTGAACACCGAGATGGCGTAGAGCGGGATCAGCCGGGTGACCTCAGCGCCGGTGATGACCACCAGGATCGCGGCCGAGCCCGCCAGGGCGAAGACGCCGTTGGAGAACACCAGGCGGTGGCCCCGCTGGGTGAGCTGGCGGGGCAGGAAGCTGTCGCCCGCCTGCAGGCTGGCCAACCGGGGGAAGTCGGCGAAGCCGGTGTTCGCGGCCAACACCAGGATGAGCATGGTGGCGACGTTGAGGACGGTCGACATCACGTGGCCGATGCCGCCCGCACCGAAGACCTGTTCACCGATCTGTGCCAGCACGGTGGGCGTGCCGTCCTCGAAGGGTGCGATCTTCGTCCTGGCGGCGAGGAGCGAGATCCCCAGGAACATCACGGCGAGGCCGCTGCCCATGACGACGAGGGTGGTGCGGGCGTTCTGCCAGGCCGGTTCTCGGAACGCCGGTACGCCGTTGGAGATCGCCTCGACGCCGGTGACCGCCGCGCCACCGGAGGCGAACGCCTTCACCAGGAAGAACAACGAGATGCCGTACAGCGCCCCGTCGGCCTGGTTGCCGAAGTGGACCGTGCCTTCCCCGTAGCTGTCGACCGCGTTCAGGTCGCCCTTCAGGAAGCTGACCAGGCCCCACCCCAGCAGCACCATCATCACGGCCATGAAGAAGAACGTGGGTGCGGCGAAGAGCTTCCCCGACTCGCGCACCCCACGCAGGTTGCCGTAGCCGATCAGCGCGATGAAGCCGAGCGACATAGGCACCCGGTAGGGCGCCAGCGCCTCGATCGAGGAGCTGATCGCCGCGCTGCCCGCGGCCACCGACACGGCGACGGTGAGGATGTAGCCGATCAGCAGCGCCGCCCCCGCGACCTGTGCCGGCACGATGCCGAAGTTGTCTCGGGTGACCAGGTAGGCGCCGCCCGCCGACGGATATTCCTTGATCGTCTCCCGGTAGGAGATGATCAGCAGCCCCAACACGACCAGCATCGCGATCGTCATGGGCACGACCAGCGAGAACGCCGCCAGGCCGATGGCCGCGACCAGGACGTGGAGGATCTCCTCGGTGGCGTAGGCCGACGACGAGAGGTTGTCGGAGGCGAACACGGCCAGCGCCGTGGGCTTCCCGAGCCGCTCGTGCTCGAGCTCCTCGGTGTGCATGGGCTTGCCCAGCAGCTTGCGCTTCAGCCGGTAGCCCAGGCGGTCGGGTGGCAGGGGGATCTTGGGCGCCGACGGGGTGGGCTCGGGAGCCTCGTAGTTCGCCGTCGGGACGGAGGTTGAAGTTGCGGCGTCGACCTCGGTGACCATCGAGAAGGAACTCTAAGCATTGAGTGAGACAGTCAAGGCATCGGGATCGAGGCCCGAGTCGTCACATCGCTAGCGTGGCCAGCGATGCTGTTGCAGACGGACCCGGCCGACGTCGCTGCCGCCTGTGGCGACGACGCCTCGTGGGTGTGCAAGCGCGTCCTCGACGTCACCGACAGCGAGAGCCTCGCCGAGGCGTCCGACCTGCTTTTCGGCACGATCGGCAAGATCGTCCTGGTCCTCCTGCTGGCCTGGATCGTCAGTCGCCTGCTGAGCCGGGCCATCGATCGCTTCACGGTGCGCGTCACCAACCCCTCGGCCGCCTCCGAGGCGCTGGGCAAGATCCGCCGGCGGGCGGGCTCGATGGTCGTCGACGCCACCGCCTTCTCCACCCGGGCCGCCGCCCGCGCCAAGACCCTGGCCCAGGTGCTGCGGTCGGTGACCACCGGGGTCATCTGGGCGATCGCCGCCATGACCATCCTCGGCGAGCTCGGCATCGACCTCGGCCCGCTCATCGCCAGCGCCGGCATCGCCGGTGTCGCCCTCGGCTTCGGCGCTCAGAGCCTGGTGAAGGACTTCCTCTCCGGCTTCTTCATGCTGGTCGAGGACCAGTACGGCGTGGGCGACATCGTCGACCTGGGCGAGGCCTCGGGCACCGTCGAGGAGGTCAGCCTGCGGGTCACCCGCCTGCGCGACGTCAACGGCACCGTGTGGCACGTGCCGAACGGTGCCATCACCCGGGTCGGCAACAAGTCGCAGCAGTGGGCCCGGGCGCTGCTCGACGTCAACGTGGCCTACGGCACCGATATCGACCTGGCCCAGCGGCTCATCAAGCAGACCGCCGACGAGCTGTGGCACGACCCCGAGTGGTCCGAGATGGTCCTCGAGGAGCCCGAGGTCTGGGGCGTGGAGCAGCTGGCGCTCGACGCCATCCACATCCGGCTGGTGGTGAAGACCAAGCCGGCGCAGCAGTTCACCATCACCCGCGAGCTGCGGCGACGCATCCTCCGCGTGTTCGAGGAGAACGACATCGAGGTGCCCAACGGCCAGCGGCTGATGATCCGCGAGGACCGGGAGGACCCGGATGACGCGGTCGCGCCGAACCCGGCCGCCGACCCGAAGCCCTAGCGCGCCGCCTCGGGGGCCAGCTCGGCGGTGACCGAGAGGGCGTCGCCCTCGGTGGTCGACAGATCCGAGACGACGCCGGCGGACCGCACGTCGTCGACGACCTGGGCGAGCAGCGCCAGCCGGTCGGCCGTGTCGCTGACGGTGGCCGACGTGACCTCGGTCTTCATCGACCGCCTGGCCTCGCTCTTGACCTTGCGCAGCTCACCGAGCACGTCGGCGGCGACGGCCAGGACCACCGGCGAGGCGTCGTCACCCGCGGCGGCCCGCAGGTTCGCAGCGGACGGCCACGGCGACCGGTGGATCGACCCCTCCTGCCACCACGACCACACCTCTTCGGTGACGAAGGGCAGGATCGGGGCGAACAGCTTGAGCAGGGTCTCCAGCGCCAGGCCCAGCGCGGCCTTCGCCGACGACTGCCCGGCCTCGTCGGAGGCGTCGTACGCCCGGTTCTTCACCAGCTCCAGGTAGTCGTCGCAGAACGACCAGAAGAACGTTTCGGTGCGCTCCACCGCCCGGGCGTAGTCGAAGCGGTCGAAGGCGCCCGTGGCCTCGTCGACCAGGGCCGCCAGCGACGCCAGCATCGCCTTGTCGAGCGGCTCCGTCACCGTGCCGTCGGCGGTCGACCCGAAGCCGAGCGTCAGCCGGGCGGCGTTGAGGAGCTTCATCGACAGCCGCCGCCCGATCTTCATCTGGCCCTCGTCGAAGGCGATGTCCATGCCCGGACGGCCGTTCGCGGCCCAGTAGCGGACGCCGTCGGAGCCGAACCGGCTGATCAGCAGGTTCGGGTCGTCGGGGGCGTTGCCGGCCGACTTCGACAGCTTCTTGCGGTCCGGGTCGAACACGAACCCCGAGATGGCGGCGTTGTAGAAGGGCAGCGAGTCGTGCTCGTAGTGCGCCCGGACCACCGTGTAGAAGAGCCAGGTGCGGATGATCTCGTGGGCCTGGGGGCGCAGGTCCATCGGGAAGGTGCGGGCGAACAGGTCGGGGTCGTCGCCCCAGCCCGAGGCGATCTGCGGCGACAGCGACGACGTGGCCCACGTGTCCATCACGTCGGGGTCGGCGGCGAAGCCCCCCGGCTGGTTGCGCTGGTCGGGGTTGTAGCCGGGGGGGACGTCGGTGGAGGGGTCGACCGGGAGCGACTCCTCGCTGGCCAGGATCGGCGACAGGTAGTCGATCGCCCCGTCGGCGTCGATCGGGTACCAGACGGGGAACGGGACGCCGAAGAACCGCTGGCGGGTGATGTTCCAGTCGCCCTGGAGGCCGTTGACCCAGTTCTCGTAGCGGACCCGCATGAAGTCGGGCCACCAGTTGAGCTCCTTGCCCCGGGCCAGCATCGACTCCTTGTCGGGGTAGCGGATGAACCACTGGTGGCTGGTGACGATCTCGAGCGGCCGGGTGCCGTTCTCCCAGAACTTGACCGGGTGGGTGATGGGCCGGGGCTCGCCCTCCAGCTCGCCCGACTCCGTCAGCAGCTCGGCGATGCGCTTCTGGGCCTGCTTGGCGTTCTTGCCGGCCAGCTCGTCGTAGGCGGCCTGGGCGGCGGCGACGTCGTGCGACTCCCAGCCCGGCTCGCCCCACGTGACCGGGCGGAGGCGACCGTCGCGCTGGACGACGGCCCGCAGGTCGAGGTCGAGCTCGCGCCACCAGGTGACGTCGGTGGTGTCGCCGAAGGTGCAGATCATGGCGGCGCCGGTGCCCTTCTCGGGGTCGGCCAGCTCGTGGGCGACGATCGGCACCTCGACGCCGAACAGCGGCGTGGTCGCGGTCCGCCCGAACAGGGGCTTGAACCGCTCGTCGTCGGGGTGGGCGACGACCGCGACACAGGCCGGCAGCAGCTCGGGCCGGGTGGTGTCGATCAGCAGGGGCTCGCCGTCGGGCCCGGTGAAGCGCAGCTTGAAGTAGGCGCCGGGCGTCTCGCGGTCGGCCAGCTCGGCCTGGGCGACCGCGGTGCGGAAGTCGACGTCCCACAGCGTGGGCGACTCGGAGCGGTAGGCCAGGTCACGGCCCAGCAGCCGCAGGAAGCCCCGCTGGCTGGTGCGGATGGCCTTGGGGCCGATGGTGCGGTAGGTCTGCGACCAGTCGACCGACAGGCCGATGTCGGACCACAGGTCGAAGTAGGTCTGCTCCAGCTGCTCCACGACCTCGCCACACAGCTCGGTGAAGTTGGGCCGGCTGATGTGGACGGGCTTCTTGGGCGGCTTCTCGGGGCGCTGGAACTCCGGGTCGTAGGGCAGCGACGGGTCGCACAGCGTGCCGGTGAGCAGCTGGACGCGCCGCTCGACGTTGAGCCCGTTGTCGTCCCACCCCATCGGGTAGAAGACCTCTTTGCCCCGCATGCGCTGGTAGCGGGCGACGGTGTCGGTGTGCGTGTAGGAGCACACGTGGCCCGGATGCAGCGTGCCCGACACGGTGGGCGGCGGCGTGTCGATCGAGAAGATCTCGGGCCGCGTCTTCGTGCGGTCGAAGCGGTAGGTGCCGTCGGCTTCCCACCGCTCACGCCACTTGGCTTCGAGCCCCTCCAGGCTCGGCTTCTCCGGGATGTTGGTCACCGACCCAGCGTAGTTGCGCGGTTCCGACCGGCCCGAACGGGATCGGGCGCCTAATGTCCCGGTCGTGACGACCACCGCACGGCGGACGGTGGCCTGATGGGCTCGATCGTCGATCTCCTGGGCAACGAGAGCTTCCACGTGGGGCTCGTGTGCGGCGCGCTCGCGGCGGCGATCGCGGGGTGGCTCCGGCGCGGGGTGGGGTTGGCGTTCACGGCGGCGGTGGTGCTCGCGCTCCAGAACCGGGACCTGCTCGACGGGCTGCCCGACGGCGGCCGGGCGTGGGTCCCGCCGGCGCTGGCCGTCGTGGTCGTCGGCGGGGGGAGGCTGGTCGCCGACTTCGGCCGGCGCGCCCGGGGTCAGGCGCTGGCGCTGCTGGCGGTGACGATGTTCGGGGTGTGGGTCACGGTGCCGGAGACGCAGCACGTGGTGGTGCCGATGGGAGCGGTGCTGCCGATCGGCGCTCTGGGCCTGCTGCGGCCGACGACGCGCCTGGGCGTTCCCGGGGCCCTGCTGGCGACGGCGGTGGTGGCCTGGGGCGTGGCGGTCGACGGCCAGGCCCGACCCGGTGCCGTGGTCGGCGGCTTCGCCTGCCTCGGCGTGATGGCCGTCGAGCCGCTGGTACGGCGGCGGACCAAGGTCGCGGCCGGCCCGACGACGGTGGCGGTGATCCACGTGGTCCTGGTCGCCTGGTGCTCCCGGGTCGCCGGCATGAGCGACTCGGCGTTCCTGGCCCTGATGCTGTGCGCGGTGGGCTACCTGGCGGCGAGCTTCGCTCTCACCCGAATACGCACCTGAGCGACACACCGCCAGGCGTAACCTGGCTAGCCATGTTGCAGCTCTTCGACACCGCTCGCGGTCAGGTCGTGCCGCTCGCGACCCGTGAAGACGGCAAGGTGTCGATCTACGTGTGCGGGCCCACGGTCTACGGGCCGCCGCACCTCGGGCACGGGCGCAGCACCCTGACCTACGACGTGCTGCGCCGCTACCTGACCTGGTCGGGCTACGAGGTGCGCCACGTCTCCAACGTCACCGACATCGACGACAAGATCATCGACCGCGCCGCCCGTGAGCAGCGCGACCCGGCCGACATCGCCCGCCGCTGCGAGCACGTGTGGTGGGACGCCATGGACGCGCTCGGCGTCGAGCGGCCGACCGACACGCCGCACGCCACCGAGTACGTCGAGGACATGGTCGACACCGTGGCCGAGCTCCTGCGCCGCGGCCTCGCCTACCAGACCAGCGACGGCGTCTACCTCGACACCGCCCAGGTCGACGGCTACGGCCTGCTCGCCCTGCAGTCGCTCGACTCGCTGCGGGCCGGAGCCCGGGTGGAGGCCAACGACGAGAAGCGCTCGCCGGTCGACTTCGCCCTGTGGAAGCTGGCCAAGCCCGGCGAGCCGTCCTGGCCGGCGCCGTTCGGCGAGGGGCGGCCCGGCTGGCACACCGAGTGCGTGGTCATGTCGCTCGACCTGCTGGGCGAGGGCTTCGACCTGCACACCGGGGGCCAGGACCTGCGCTTCCCGCACCATGAGAACGAGCGGGCCCAGGCGGTGGCGCTGGGCAAGCGCTTCGCCAACCACTGGATGCACCACGCCTTCGTCGAGAACGACGGCGAGAAGATGTCGAAGTCGCTGGG
Source organism: Acidimicrobiales bacterium (assembly GCA_035316325.1). Classification (NCBI taxonomy): domain Bacteria; kingdom Bacillati; phylum Actinomycetota; class Acidimicrobiia; order Acidimicrobiales; species Acidimicrobiales bacterium. The sequence continues at coordinate 90,458 of DATHJB010000011.1, read as the reverse complement.
CAACGTCACCAACCTGGTCGACCTGGTCCAGCAGCACGATCCGCGGGCGTTCCGGCTGCTGATCCTGCGGTCGCACTACCGGTCGCCGATGGACGTGACGGCGGTGGCGCTGGCCGACGCCGAGACGGCCCTCGACCGGCTCGACACCTTCGCCCGCCGGGCCGCCGAGCACACCGAGGGCGGCACGCCGGACCCGGAGGCGCTGACCCGGTTCCGGGAGGCGATGGACGACGACCTCGACACCCCCCGGGCCACGGCGCTGCTGTTCGACCTCGTGCGCGGGGCCAACACGGCGCTCGACGCCCACGACCTGGCCACGGCGACGCCCCTGGCCGCGGCGGTGCGGGAGATCAGCGGCGCGCTGGGGCTGGTGCTGGAGGCGGGTGCCGCCGCGGTGCCGGACGAGATCCTGGCGCTGGCCCACGACCGCGACGCTGCCCGCTCGGCGAAGGACTGGGGTCGGGCCGATGCCCTGCGCGACCAGATCCAGGCGGCCGGCTACGTCGTCGAGGACTCGTCGACGGGCACCCAGGTCCGCCCGTCGTAGGCCGGCGTCAGGCGGCGGCGTCGTCGGAGTCGACGTGGAGCGTGCGGTGGGCGAGCCAGCCCACCACCGCGCCGACCATCGGGAAGACGACGAAGGCCCACAGCTGCTCGAGAGCGTCGCTCCCGGCGAACACCGCGACACCGAGGCTGCGGACCGGGTTCACCGAGGTCTTGTCGACCGGGATGCTCACGAGGTGGATGAGCGTGAGGGCGAGGCCCACGTGCACGCCGACCACGGTCGCCGAGTAGCCGCGCTGGGTCGTCGACAGCACCACGAACACCAGCAGGGCCGTCATCAGCACCTCCACGATCACCATGGCGCCGAAGCCGAACCCGCCGGGTGACAGCTCGTCCCAGCCGTTGGCGGCGAAGTTGTTCGCGCTGGGCTCGAAGCCGTCGATCGTGCCGGTGACGACCCAGAGCACCAGGCCGCCGGCGAGCGCGCCGACGACCTGGCCCAGCACGTAGACGGGCGCCAGCGCCGTGCTCACCTTGCCGCTCAGCCACATGCCGAAGGTGACCGCCGGGTTGATGTGACAGCCCGACACCGGCCCGACGGCGTAGGCCGCCACCAGCAGCGCCAGGCCGAAGGCCAGGGCGACGCCGAGGACGCCGATGGATCCGTCGGGGAAGAACTCACCGGTGGCGATGATGGCGCTGCCGGGCCCGCAGACGACGAGGATCAGGGTCCCTATCGCTTCGGCGATCGCGATGCGCATGGTCGGCATCGCCAAAGTCAACGGCGCGGGGTCGCCGGGGTCAACGACCCGTCCCGATTCCCGCTCGGAACGCGTGGGTAGCGTCGCGTTTGCCCTGGTGGGCACGTGTCCGTTGGTGCGGCCGATTACCGGAGGGTAACTTTTTGTGATCGACCGACTCGCCCCCGCACAGGAGCCAGCCAGATGAGCGAGTTCTCCCTCGAGCTCAACGAGGACCAGCAGCAGATCCAGAAGTGGGTCCACGACTTCGCCGAAACCGTCATCCGTCCAGCCGCCGAGGAGTGGGACGAGCGCGAGGAGTTCCCCTGGCCGATCGTGGAGGAGGCCGCCAAGATCGGCCTCTACGGCTTCGACTTCTTCGCCCAGGCGGCCACCGGCGACCCCAGCGGCCTGACCCTCCCGGTCGCCCTGGAGGAGATGTTCTGGGGCGACGCCGGCATCGGCCTGTCGATCTTCGGGTCCGGCCTCGCCGCCGCAGGGATCGCCGGCCAGGGCACCCCCGAGCAGCTGCTCGAGTGGGTGCCGCAGTGCTTCGGCACCCCCGACAAGGTGCAGCTCGGCGCCTTCTGCGTGTCCGAGCCCGACGCCGGGTCCGACGTGTCGAGCCTCAAGACCCGGGCCGTCTACGACGAGGCCGCCGACGAGTGGGTGCTCAACGGCACCAAGGCGTGGATCACCAACGGCGGCATCGCCGACGTGCACGTGGTGGTTGCCACCGTCGACCACACCCTGGGCAGTCGGGGCCAGGCGACGTTCATCATCCCGCCGGGCACCAAGGGCATCTCCCAGGGCCAGAAGTACAAGAAGCACGGCATCAAGGCGTCGCACACCGCCGAGGTGGTGCTCGACGACTGCCGGGTCCCCGGTCGCCTGCTGCTCGGCGGCAAGGAGAAGCTCGACGGGAAGCTGGCCCGGGCCCGCGAGGGCGCCAAGACGGGCGCCAGCCAGCCGGCGATGGCGACCTTCGAGGCCACCCGCCCGGCCGTCGGCGCCATGGCGATCGGCATCGCCCGGGGCGCCTACGAGTACTCGCTCGGCTATGCCAAGGAGCGGGTCGCCTTCGGCAAGGCGATCATCCAGAACCAGGCGATCGCCTTCATGCTGGCCGACATGGCCATGGAGATCGACGCCGCCCGCCTCCTCGTCCACCGGGCCGCCTGGCTGAGCCGCAACGGCGGCTACACCAACGCCGAGGGCTCGATGTCGAAGCTGAAGGCCGGCCGGGTGGCCGTGTGGGTCACCGAGCGGGCCATCCAGATCCTGGGTGGCTACGGCTACACCCGGGAGTACCCCGTGGAGCGGATGCACCGCGACGCCAAGATCTTCGACATCTTCGAGGGCACCGAGCAGATCCAGCAGCTGGTGATCGCCCGGGCCATCTCCGGGCTGCGGATCGAATAGGGCAACCCCGCGAGTCTGGGGCTCCGCATCGGCAGCGGCATGCAGAGCGGAAGCCCCAAGGAATCGGGTGGCTGGAGGCCGCTGGGGGGCCACCAGCCACCCGATTTCATCTGTCCGTCACCAGTCGATGGCGATGAACTGGGTGTTGGCACCGATCTCGACCAGTTCCCCGCCGGCCCGCCGCAGCAGGCTGTTGGGACCGGGGCTGTCCGGGGGCGGGCGGAGGAACAGCTGCTCCGTGCCCTCGGGGCCGGCCTCGGCGTCGAGCATCCGGCCCGGCAGGGCTACCCGGTCGAGCTCGGCGCCGCTGGCGGGGTCGACCACCAGGTACGACGCGCCGCCCTCGTGCGAGTTGGCGTCGAGATCGCAGCAGGTCTCGACCACGCCCAGCAGCCCGTCGGCGACCCGGAGCTCCGGGGACGACCAGCCGGTGCCGGGGGGAGCTGTGGACGGCGGGCCCAGCGCCTCGGCCTCGGACAGCTGGTCGCCGCTGCCGAGCAGCGACAGCGCCGCCACTCGCGGAGGCGCCTCCGGATCGGCGCTGGCGAACACGACGGTGTCGTCGTCGGCGAAGCCGGTGGCATAGATCCCGTGTTCCACCGAGGGGGCGACGAAGCGGCGCTCGCCGCCACCGTCGAGGTCGTGGACCACCAGGGCGCCGGGCGTGTCGCCCTCGTAGGGCGTCGTGTAGGCGAGCTTGGTGCCGTCGGGGCTGAGCGACGGGTTCGATCCGGCCACCATCTGGTCCGGCGTCGTGTCGTCGACGGCGACCCGCCAGATGGTGTCGGGCAGCATGCCCGACCCGTAGTCGCCGGCCGGCACCACGTAGTAGACGGCCTGCTCCTGGGGCGACCAGGCGACACAGCAGCTCATCGGCCGGTTGAGCAGGGGGAACTCGGCCAGCACCCGGTCGACCTCGCCGGTGGTGGCGCTGGCCAGCACCACCTGGGCGGTGTCGGCCGAGGGGTGCTTGATCACGGCGGCGAACGTGTCGCCGCCCTCCCCGGTGTCCGGGGGCGTCGGGGTCGAGTTGCCCGGCTGGCCCGCCGTGGTGGTGGTGGTCGTGGTCGACTCGGGGGTGGTCGACGTGCTGGGGGCCTCCGACGTCGTGGTGGTGGTGTCCGGCCCGACGGGGCCGATCGTGTCGACGTCGGAGCCGTCCTGGCCCGGGAGCCGGCCGGCGGCGGCGATGCCGGCGACCGCGAGGGTCGCGGCGGCCACGATCGCTCCGCCGGCGACGATGCGACGGCGGCGCAGGCGGTGTGCGCCCTCGGCGGCGATGCGGTCCACCAGCAGGGCGGACGGCTGGGGCGGGTTGGGATCGTCGAGGTGGTCGAACATCACAGGCCTCCTGTCGCCGGGTCGGTGGTGGCCTCGGACTCCATCGCCACCCGCAGGGCGGCGGCGGCCCGGGACGCGTGGCGCTTCACCGAGCCGATCGAGCACCCGAGCAGGTCGGCGACCTCGCGCACGGGGCGGTCCTCCAGGTAGCGCAGCACCGCGACCTGGCGCTGGCGACGGGGGAGCGCCGCCAGCAGCCGCTGCAGGTCGAGTCGCTGCGTCTGGTCGTCGTCGTGGGTGGCGTCGGCGGCGGCCGTGGCCAGCCGTGACGACCGGAACGCCTGCCAGCGCCGGTCCCTCCGGAACCCGTCGAGCACGACGTTGACCGCGGTCGTCACGACCCAGCCCTCCCGCCGCTCGTCCAACCTCGACCAGTGCACGTAGGTCCGGGTGAGCGCTTCCTGCGCCACGTCCTCGGCCGCCGCCCGGTCGCCCAGCAGGCGGAAGGCCGCCTGGTAGGCCCGAGCGTGCAGGCGGGGAAACGCCTCCCGGAACTCGGCGTCCCTTCGTGAACTGTCCATCAACGACTCATACGGGTGGGGACGGGGCGAGGTTGACCGGCTCGACGAGACGTCAGCTGCGGGCCGCTCGTGCGTCCAGTCTTACCGGGAAGGTCGCTGCTTCCCAGGTGCCGCTGCGGCCGGGCTCGCCGCTCTCGTCGACCGTGTACAGCTTGACGATGCCGTACTGCTCGGCGGAGGTCGGCAGGGTGCAGTCGATCTGGCCGTCGAAGGGGGCTGCCGGGCCGCCGCCCCCGGTCACGATGCCGCTGCCGACCGTCACCCGGTCGCCGTCGGGCTGGTAGGCGTCGATCTGGACCTGCACGGTGCCCTCGAAGGCGAGCGCGGTCCCTTGGAAGACCTGCGGGCACGAGAGCAGCCCACCGGTGGTGGGCGCCGTCACGGTGATGTTCGCCGTGTTCGACCCGATCACGTACCAGTTGCCGTCGCTGAGCTGGCGCACCAGCACGGTGGTCTCGGGGCCGTCGGCGAGGGGCTGCACCGGGACCTCGCCCGAGCGGTTGTCGCCCTGGCGGAAGGCGCCGATCACCGGGTTCGGGAAGCCGGCGTAGAAGCGGGCCCAGCTGCTGGCGGCGGCGACGGGGTCGTCGAAGCGGACGTCGCTCGAGGGCCGCGGCCACACCGCCCTCTCGACGACCTCGGCCGGGGGACCGGAGGGTGCCGGCGGCTCCGTCGTGGTGACGGTGGTGGAGGTGTCGGTGGTGGTGGTCGTGGTCGTGGACGGCGCCGAGGTGCTGGTCGTGGTGTCCTCGACCTCGGTGGTCGTGGTGCCGTCGGACTCGTCGGCGGTGTTGGTGGGGCCGTCGTCGTCGCCGGTGGCCAGCACGACGCCGCCGGCGATCATGGCCACCACCACGGCGGCCGCTGCCACCAGGTACCAGCGGTTGTTGGTCGGGAACTGCACGTCGCCTCCAGGGTCGCGGAGCCTCTCGTCGATCCGTCGGAGGCCGTCGTCGGACGGGTCGACCGAACGGGTGCGAGCAGCGATGGCCCGGCGGAGGCGGTCCTCGATGGTCATCGCTCGACTCCCTCGAAGCGGAGCGCCAGGGCGGCGAGGCCCCGGTGCGCGTGGGTCTTGACCGAACCGGTGCTGATGCCCAGCGTCGCGGCGATCTCGGCCTCGGAGAGGTCGAGGTAGTACCGCAGCGCCAGCACCTCGCGCTGACGTTCGGGCAAGGACCGGAGTGCGGTGAGGATCTCGGTCGACTCGGCGTCGAGCAGAGCGGCGCTGTCGGCGCCACGCAGGTCGACGGGCGGGTCGACGGATCGCAGCCAGCGCCGCCGAACCTGCTGCTTGCGGAGATGTGACCGCGCCCCGTTGAGCACGGCGGACCGCAGGTAGGCCGGTGCCTTGCCGGCCTCCGCCCAGCCGCCCGCCCGACGCAGCACGGCCACGAAGGCGTCCTGGACGAGCTCCTCACAGGTGGCGACGTCGTCGACCAGGATCGCTGCCAGCCGCACCAGCGAGCGGTAGTGCTCCCGGTACAGCCGGTCGAGGTCGTAGCCGTCCTCCACGGTGGTCATCATCGCCCCGACAGACGCCCACCTGCCCGAACGCGTTGACAGGAACGCCACGAACCCGCGGCAGTGGGTCCCGGCGCGAGGCGCGGGACCCACCGGCGGGGGTTGGGAACAGGGGCTACTCGGCGTCGATGGCGTCGAGCACCTTGAGCCGGCTGGCCCGCCACGCGGGCAGCAGCGCCGCCCCCATGCCGAGCACACCGGCCAGTACCCCGATCACGACCAGCGTCACGACCGGCACCTGGAACACCTCGAAGCCCTCGTCCTCGAAGGCCTTGACCATGCCCCAGCCGCCCAGCACGCCCACGGCCAGGCCGAGGGTGGTGCCGAACAGGGCGATGATCACCGACTCCCAGCGGATCGTCGCCCGCAGCTGACGCCGCGACATGCCGACGGCCCGCAGGAGGCCCAGCTCCCGCGTGCGCTCCAGCACCGACAGGGCGACGGTGTTGGCGATGCCCAGGAGGGCGATCACGATCGCCAGCACCACCATGCCGAGCAGCAGGTTGAGCACCACGTCGAGCTGGCTGCCGAGGGTCTCCTTGTAGTCGTCGACGCTCTGCACCTCGGCGGTGACGTACGGGTCGGTGATGGCTTCCAGCTTCGGCCGGGCCTCGGCAACGCTGACGCCGTCGGTCAGCCCGACCATCACCTGGACGTCGGTGTCGTCGGCGACGTGGCGGGCCAGCTCGTCGAGCCCGAGGACGCGGTCGCCCATCGCCGCCGCCGGCGGGCCGTCGTAGATGCCGGCCACGGTGAGCGTGGCGGGGCCCGTCTCGAGGAAGTCGAACGTGAGCGTGTCGCCCACGCCGAGGCCCTCGTCGTCGGCGTGCTCCTTCAGCAGCACGACCTCGCCGGGGCCGAGGGCGTCGGAGCCCTCCACCACGTCGAGCCCCATCAGCTCGAACGCCGCCGGCGACGTGCCCACCAGGTCGACGGTGTCGCCGTCGACGTCGGCCAGGCCGAACCGCATCGGTGCCACCGTCTCGACCTCGGGCAGCTCGCCGATCTGCTGCGCCACCACGTGGGGCAGCCCGATCATCCCGAACGAGCCGGAGTCGACGATGAAGTCGCCGGCGAAGTTGTCGTCGAGGATCTTGTCGAACGACGCCCGGATCGAGGTGTTGATCACCAGGAAGAAGGCGACGATGCCGACCCCGATCATCAGGGCCTGGGCGGTGGAGGCACTGCGCCGGGGGTTGCGGCCGGCGTTCTCCCGGGCGAGCGTGCCCGTGATGCCCCGCACCCGGCCCAGCGGCCAGCCGACCAGCGCGCTCACCGGGCGGGCCAGGCCCGGTCCGGCGAACAGCAGGCCCAGGAACGCCGCGGCGACGCCGAGGCCGACGGTGCCGACCGCGTGCCCGGCGGCCCCGGCGATCACGGCGACCACACCGAGGGCGCACAGGGTGAGTCCGGCGACGAAGCGGGGCACGGATCGACCCGAGGTGTCGACCGCGACGTGGCGCATCGCCGCCACCGGCGGCACCTTCGCGGCGCGACGAGCCGGGATCAGCGCCGAGGCCAGCGTCACGAGCAGCCCGCAGCCCATGGCGGTGACGACCGCGGTGGGCAGCACGGCGAGGCCCGAGTCGATGTCCATCAGCCCCTTCAGGGCCGTCGCCACCCCGAGGCCCAGCACGAACCCGGCGGCCGAGCCCAGCAGCCCGACCACCACCGCCTCGGCCAGGATCGCCCGGCGCACCTGCGCCCGGCTGGCTCCGATCGCCCGCAGCAGCGCCATCTCCCGGGTGCGCTGGGCCACGATGATCGAGAACGAGTTGTAGATCACGAACGAGCCGACCACCACCGCCAGCACGGCGAACGCCAGGAAGAAGGACGTGACGAACGACAGCTGGCTGCGCAGGTCGGACTGGGTCTCCTCCGTGACGGCGGTGCCGGTGAGCACCTCGACGTCGCCACCCGCTCCCTCGCCGGAGCCGCTCGAGTCGAGCGCGGCCTGCACGTCGTCGGCCAGCTGCTGCTCGCCGACGCCTTCGTCGGCCACCATCGAGATGCTGTCGAAGCGCCCGACCTCGCCCAGCAGCTCCTGGGCCTCGGCCTCGCCGAAGAACACGTAGCTGGCGCCACCGGGGCTGTCGGAGGTGCCGAACTTGGACACGCCGACCAGCTCGAAGTCCTGCGCGCCCTCCTGGGTGAGCACCGGCACCCGGTCGCCCAGCTCGTAGCCGGTGCTGCCGGCGCTGGCGGCGTCGATCACGATCTCGCCGGCGGCGTCCGGGGCGCGGCCGTCGCTGAGGTGGAAGGGGTTGAGGTCCTCGACCTCGGGCCAGTTGCCGCCCAACGTGGGCGCCCCGAAGTCGGGGTTGCCCACCGGCTCGCCGTCCTGGTCGACGATGCGGGCGTAGCCCTCCACCCCGCCCTCGGCGGCGGCGACCCCGTCGACGGACCGCACCTGGTCGACCAGAGCGGCGTCGACCCGGGCGCGGGTCTCGCCGAAGTCGCCCTCGATGGTGCGGTCCGAGCGGACGACGGCGTCGGTGCCCTCGTACACGTCGGCGAAGAGGTCGTCGAACGACCGGTTCATGGTGTCGGTCAGCGTGAGGACGCCGCCGATGAAGGCGACGCCCAGGGCGACCGCCAGGAACGTCGCGGCGAGGCGCCCCTTGTGCGCCATCAGCCCGCGGAGTGCGACCTGTCGCATGCCCTCAGGTCCCGAGCTGCTTGATGCGGTCGAGCACCCGTTCGGGCGTCGGGTCGTCCATCAGGTCGACGATCCGCCCGTCGGCCAGGAACAGCACGGCGTCGGCGTAGGACGCGGCCACCGGGTCGTGGGTGACCATGACCACGGTCTGGCCCATCTCCCGGACGGCCCGGCGCATGAAGTCGAGGATCTCGGCGCCGGTGCGGGAGTCGAGGTTGCCGGTGGGTTCGTCGGCGAAGATGATGGCCGGCCGACTGGCCAGCGCCCGGGCGACGGCGACGCGCTGCTGCTGGCCGCCCGACAGCTCGCTGGGGCGGTGACGTACGCGGTCGGCCAGGCCGGTGGCGGCGATCACCTCGTCGAGCCACCCCTTGTCGGGCGACCGGCCGGCGAGCGACATCGGCAGCGTGATGTTCTCGATGGCCGTGAGGGTCGGGATCAGGTTGAACGCCTGGAACACGAAGCCGATGCGGTCGCGCCGCAGCCGGGTGAGCTCCCGCTCCGAGAGCCGGTTGAGCTCCACGTCGCCGACGAACACCTGGCCGTGGGTGAGGTCGTCGAGGCCGGCGAGGCAATGCATCAGGGTGGACTTGCCGGAGCCCGAGGGGCCCATGACCGCGGTGAACCGGCCGGCGGGGAGGTCGACGGTCACGTCGTCGAGAGCGGTCACGGCCGTGGACCCGTGGCCGTAGACCTTGCTGGCCTGCACTGCCCGGGCGGCGACATCCGCCCGGGCCGTGCTGGCGGTGACAGGGGGACTTGTCATCGCTTGCATGGCGACGAACGTACGGACCAGGTGCCGCGGGCCGAGTCGTCCTCGGGGAGGATCGGGCCTACGTCCCGGGGGTGACGAGGCCGGACTCGTAGGCCAACACGACCGCCTGCACCCGGTCGCGCACGCCCAGCTTGGTGAGCACCCGGCCGACGTGGGTCTTCACCGTGGTCTCGCCGAGGATCAGCTGGGCGGCGATCTCGCCGTTCGACAGGCCCCCGGCCATCAGCTTGAGGACCTCGCGCTCGCGGTCGGTCAGCAGCGCCAGCTCGGCGGGCGGTTGCCGGGGGCCCGGGACCTGCGCCAGCTCGTCGATCAGCCGCCGGGTCACCGAGGGCGCCAGCAGCGCCTCGCCCGCGGCCACCAGCCGCAGGCCCCGCACCAGGTCCTCGGGCGGCGTGTCCTTCAGCAGGAAGCCACTGGCCCCGTTGCGCAGCGCCGCGTACACGTAGTCGTCCAGGTCGAACGTGGTGAGGATCAGCACCCGCAGCGGGTGGACGACGTCGGGGCCGGCCAGGCGGCGGGTGGCCTCGATGCCGTCCATGCGGGGCATGCGCACGTCCATCAGCACCACGTCGGGGGCGAGGCGGCGGCACACCTCGACCGCCTCCACGCCGTCGGACGCCTCGCCCACCACGTCGATGCCGTCCTCGGTGTCGAGGATCATGCGGAACCCGGTGCGGACGAGGTGCTGGTCGTCGGCCACGACCACTCGCAGCGGCGGAGGGACGCTCATGCTGCCCCGTTCGCGGCGAGCGGCAGCGCGGCGGACACCCGGAAGCCGCCTCCGGCCTGCGGTCCGACGCTGATCTTCCCGCCGTAGAGGGTCACCCGCTCGCGCATGCCGGCCAGCCCGTGGCCGGGCTCGGCGGGAGGCGACGTGGCGGCGCCCCGGCCGTCGTCGTGCACGCTGAGGCGCAGCTCGTCGGCGGCGTACTCGAGGCACACCTGCGCCTGGGCGGGGCCCGCGTGGCGGATCGTGTTGGTCAGCGCCTCCTGGGCGATGCGGTAGACCACCAGGCCGAGGCCCGACGGCAGCGGCCGCGGCTCGCCCTCCACCCGGAGCGACACGTCGAGGCCGGCTTCGCGGCAGTTGCGCAGCAGCTCCTGGAGGTCGCCGATGCCGGGCTGCGGGAGGCGCGGCACGGTGTCGCCGTCGCCCGGCGCCCGCAGCACGCCCACCAGGCGCCGCATCTCGTCCAGCGCGCTCCGTCCGGTCGACTCGATGTTCCGCAGCGCCTCGGTGGCCTGCTCGGCGTCGTCCTTGGCCAGGATCCGCCGGGCGGCCCCGGCCTGCACGACCATCACGCTCATCCCGTGGGCCACCACGTCGTGCAGCTCGCGGGCGATCCGGGTGCGCTCCTCCAGCACGGCCTGCTGGGCCTCGGCGTCGCGCTCGCGCTCCAGTCGCTCGGCCCGCTCCTCGATCGTCGTCACGTAGGCCCGGCGGATGCGCATGTTGTCGCCCAGCACCCACGAGGCCACCAGCAGCGCCCAGATGCCGATGACGTCGCCGACGCCGGTGTCGAGGCTGGGGACCAGCGTGAACGAGGCGGTGCTGGTCAGAGCGACGATCAGGGCGACGACGGCGCTGCGGCGGGTCCGGGCGTGGGCGGCGACCGCGTACAGGGAGAACAGGACGCCGAAGACGGGGGCGGCCTCCGGGTAGCGGAGGTAGCTGTGGACCATCGTCGTGGCCCAGCACACGGCGAACACCGGGAGCGGCCAGCGCCGGCGAGCCACGAGGGGCACGGCCCCCACCACCGACAGGGCGAGGCTGAGGGCGTTCGGGTCGTGGACGTTGGGGTCCTCCGGCGCCGTGTAGCCGGCGATGATCCCGAGCACCAGCACCGCGGCGGCGATGAGCACGTCGACCACCATCGGGTGGTCGCGGCCCCACATGTAGGGGTGGCGGATCCCTCGGACGCGCACGGCACGACCGTACCGGTGCGCCCGGGTCGAGCTGGTCCTCCTGGAGGACGACCGGCATCGTCCCCGAGGACGACCCGGTGGCCCCGCTCGCCTTCTAGCCGTCGGGGCGGACGCCTCGCAGGCCACGCCAGGCCAGGTCGGCCAGCTGGCGGGCAAGCTCCTGGGGGTCGGTCTCGGCGTCCGACGTCATCCAGCGGGTGCTGGCGCCCTCGATCATCCCGACGATGCCGTGGCCCAGGAGCCGCCGCTGCTCGGCGGTCAGGCCCTCGATCTCGATGAGGCCGGCGACCTGCTCGGCGATCGTGTTCTCCACCTCGCGGGTGATGGCGGAGAACTCCTCGTCACGTGACGAGCCGCGGGTGTAGAAGAGCCGGAAGGAGTCGCGGTGGTCGTCGACGAACGTGAAGTAGGCGGCGAAGCCCCGCTCCACCTGCTCCCGGGGCGAGCTGGCCGACGCCACGGCCTTGGTGATCGCCTCCTGGATCTGGCTGCCCACCTCGGCGAGGAGCTGGCCGTACAGCTGCCGCTTCGACACGAAGTGCTGGTAGAGCACCGGTTTCGTCACGCCGGCGGCCTCGGCGATGTCGCTCATCGACGTCACGTAGAAGCCCTGCTTCGCGAAGACGTGCAACGCGACCTCGAGCAGTTGGCGACGCCGCCGTGCGGCCGGTAGCCGTGTGGACACGATGCTCCATTCCTCGCTGGCTACTTGACGGTAACTCGCGGCGGAGCGACGCGACGCCAATTACGGCTTGAGGCCCCGTTCACGGTCCTCGCGGTCGGCGGCCTTCACGCCGTAGCCCACCACGATCGCGGGGGCCAGCACCACCGATCCCAGGATCAACGCCACCACGATCACGTTGACCACGCCCTTCGGCAGGTCGAGGGCCATGGCCAGGAAGAACAGCCCCAGCGACAGCGCGTAGAGGCCGTAGCCGAGCCGCTGGCCCACCTCGGCGAAGCGGGCCCACTGGCGACGCCGGACCAGCACGGGGTCCACGGGCGCGTCCGGTTCGTCGGGCGGGGGAGCGGACGGCATACCGTCGGTGATCATGGCAGAACCAACCCTTCTCCACGAGGTGAGCGACGGCGTCGCCCGGCTGACCCTGAACCGCCCCGAGCGCCGCAACGCCCTGTCGTGGGACCTGGTGCGGTCGCTGCGGGCGGCGTTCGCTCAGGCGAAAGCCGACCCCGAGGTGCGGGTGTGCGTGCTCACCGGCGCCGGCGACACGGCGTTCTGCGCCGGTGCCGACCTCGGTGGGATGGCGTCGGACGACACGCTGGCGGTCCACGAGGCCCGCGGCGAGATGGCCGAGCTGTTCCGCGACCTGTACCGGTTGGGCAAGCCGACGATCGCCCGGGTGCGGGGGTACGCCCTGGCCGGCGGGTTCGGGCTGGCGCTGGCGTGCGACCTGGTGGTGGCGGCCGACGACGCCGTCTTCGGCACCCCCGAGGTCGACGTGGGCCTGTGGCCCCACATGATCACCGTGCCGCTGATCCGCTCGATGCCGCCGAAGGCCGCCCTGGAGCTGATGCTCACCGGCCGCCGGGTCGCGGCCGACGAGGCGTTGCGGCTGGGGTTCGTCAACCGGGTGGTCCCGGTCGAGGGGCTCGACGCCGCCGTCGACGAGCTGGCGGCGACCCTGGCGGCGAAGTCGCCCGCCGCCGTGAAGCTGGGCCGCGACGGCTTCTACGCCGTGTGGGACCAGGACGTCGACGCGTCGCTGCGGCTGCTCCACCCGCTGCTGGCCGTCACCGCCGCCACCGAGGACGCCGCCGAGGGCATCGCCGCCTTCACCGAGAAGCGGCCCCCGAACTGGACCGGCCGCTGAACCATCCGAAATTGCGTGGCAGGCGGCCCCATAGCGGCCACGAGCCACGCAGTTTCGGTTCAGGAGTCGAGCTCGAAAGCGGTGTGGAGGGCGCCGACGGCCTGCTCGACCTGGTCTTCCCGCACCACGCAGGAGATGCGGATGGCCGAGGTGGAGATCATCTCGATGTTGATGCCGTCGTCGGCCAGGGTGGCGAACATCCGGGCGGCGACGCCGGGGTTCGACTTCATTCCCGCACCGATGATGCTCACCCGGGCGATGTCCTTGTCGGACGTCACCCCCGTGGCCCCGATCTCGCCCGCCAGCGACTCGCACACCCCCACGGCCGCCGCCAGGTCGGCACGGGGCGCGGTGAACGAGATGTCGGTCACGCCGTGGTCGGACACGTTCTGCACGATCATGTCGACGTTCACGTCGCCGTCCGCCAGCGTGCGGAACAGCTTCGCGGCGATGCCGGGATGGTCGGGCACGCCCGACACGGTGACCTTGGCCTCGCTCACGTCGTGGGTGACCGCGGAGACGATCGCCTGTTCCATGGAGGGGCCCTCCTCTACGACCCAGGTGCCCGGCTCCCAGGTGAAGGCCGAGCGGACATGCAACTTCACGCCCCAACGCCGGGCGTACTCCACCGACCGCATCGCCGGCTTGGGGCAGCCGGTGGCGGTCATCTCCAGCAGCTCCTCGAACGACACGACCGGCATGCGCCGCGCCGTCGGCACCAGGCGGGGGTCGGCGTTGAAGACCCCCGAGACGTCGGTGTAGAGCTCGCAGGCGGCGGCGTCGAGGGCGTGCGCCAGGGCGACGGCCGTGGTGTCGGAGCCGCCCCGCCCCAGGAAGGTGACGTCGCGGTCGGTCGACACGCCCTGCGACCCGCCCACCACCGGCACGCGGCCCTCGTCGAGCGCCTTGCGCACCCGGTCCGGCCGCAGCTCCACGATCTTGGCCCTGGTGTGGTCGGTGTCGGTGATGAACCCGGCCTGGCTGCCGGTGAAGCTGTCGGCCTGCACACCCAGCGAGTGCAGCGCCATGCACAGCAGCGCCATCGCCTTGCGCTCCCCGGCGGTGATCAGCATGTCCATCTCGCGCCCGGGACGGACACCGGACACGTCGTGGGCCAGGCGGATCAGGTCGTCGGTCTCCTTGCCCATCGCGCTCACCACGACAACGACGCTGTTGCCGTGGCGGATCGTGCGCGCGACGTGGTCGGCGACCTCGCGGATGCGATCCGGGTCGGCGACCGAGGTCCCGCCGAACTTCTGGATGACCAGGGGCACGACGTCAGACGCTAACGGCCGACGTCACCCGAGTCAGAGCCAATTCGGGGGTTTGCTTCGTTTGCCTACCCATCCAACCACCCCGCCGCCGCCCCAAGGGGTCTCGGCCGGCAAGCCGGCGAGGCTGTTACTCAAAGGCAGCGGGTGAATCGACCAGTGCGCCCCAGGCCTCGAGCTGGGCGATCGCCGCGGGGGTGTCGACCTGGAGGAGGGCGCAGATGGCCCGTAGGTCGTCGCGGCGGATCGACAGCACGCGGCCGTTGAAGTCGCCGCGCTCGAGAACGATCGAGCGGGCGAAGCGCTGGATGGCCGCGGCCTCGGGCACGTTGCCGAGCGCCTCGAGGTCGAGCACCAGCTTGCGCGGCTTGTCGGGTATGGCCTCCTGCTGGCCCAGGAGCACGGAGACGGGGACGTCGTAGAACGCCGCCAGCTCGTGCAGCCTTGGCAGGCTGAGGGTGCGGAAGCCACGTTCGTAGGCCCCGATGGCGGAGGCACTCCAACGGCCTTCGGAGGATCGCTCGACGTCGTCGAGCGACATTCCCTTGGCCTTGCGCAGGGCGCGGAGACGTCTACCTACTTCGAGGGTTACGTTCGTGGGCGGATCGTCGTGATCTTCGTGATCGTCGTGGTTGTCGCTCATCACTTCTCGTCGTCCTGGGGACATGCCCATTCGAACCGCCTCACCACATTCGACTCCACTCACCACGATTCTCGCACGAACCGCCTCGGTGAGTGCAGTCGGGGCATCCTAAAGTGACGGAGCGTGAGTTCCACCAGTCGCCGAGGTCAGGTGGTGGTCAGGTCGGGTGACTGGGGGCGACCCCCCTGAGCTGGCTAGCCTCACCGATTCGTGGGAACGGACAAGCGAGAACGCCAAAAAGCCGGCAGGTACGCCCGAATCATCGAGGAAACGGCCGCCGCCAAACGCCAACGGACCGTCCGGACGGTGCGCAACGTGGGCATCGCGGCGGTGGTGGTCCTCGGCGGCGCGTTCGGGTACTCGGCCCTCTTCGGCGACGACGACTCGTCGGGCAGCGACGAGACCTCCGGCGAGGAGGACACCACCACGACCGTCCCCGAGTCGACCGAGCCGCCCACCACCGCGCCGGTCGACACGAGCGCCTTCTCCAACCCCGAGGCGGCGGCGGCCGTCATCGAGCGCGGCGCCCCGGAGCCCGAGCCGCCACCGGCCGAGACCCCCGCCGACGCCCTCGAGGTGTCGACGTTGATCGAAGGCGAGGGTGACCCGGGCACGGCCGACGACGGCTACGTCGTCATGTACTACGGCCTGCAGCCCGACGGCACGGTGCTCGACGAATCGTGGAGCGCGGCGCCGTTCCCGATCGAGCCCCCGCTCGCCCAGGCGTCGCTCATCGAGGGTTGGAAGCAAGGCCTGGTCGGCGCCAAGGTCGGCGAGCGCCGGCGGCTGGTGCTGGGCGAGAACAACGCCTACCCGGGCGAGGGCCCGCTGGCCTTCGAGATCGACATCCTCGACATCACGCGCGCCGGGTAGCCGCAAGACGCGAGACTGTAGGGATGGCGGAGGGCAGCACCGGCAGCAAAGGCCGCTCTGACAAGAGGTCGAGCCGGGCGGGGTGTGCGCGCAACGCGCTGCTCAGCCTGGCGGCGATCCTGATCGTCGTCTACGTGTTCATCCGGGCCGGCGACGGCAACGGCGACAGCGACCGCCAGGCCCGGCGCGACAACACCGTCACCACCGAGCCCCGGCCCACCACCACGCTGGCGCCACGGCCGAGCGTGGCCGTCGACCCGGAGTGCCCCGAGGAGGACGGCTCCTCGGAGCGCACGCTGCAGTTCACCGAGGCCCCGCCGATGTGCATCGACCCCGCGGCGACGTACGTGGCCACGGTCGAGACCAACCGGGGCGACTTCGAGATCACGCTCGACCCGTTGTCCGCGCCGCAGGGCGTCAACAGCTTCGTGTTCCTGGCCCGCTACCACTTCTACGACGGCGTGGCCTTCCACCGGGTGCTCGACGACTTCCTGGCCCAGACCGGCGACCCGTTCGACCCCGACGTGGGCGACGCCGACGCCGGCTACCTGCTCCCCGAGGAGCCCCCGACCGTGGAGCCCTTCTACCCCAAGGGCGCGGTGGCCCTGTCGAACCTGGTCGAGCCGAACACCACCGGCAGCGAGTTCTTCGTGGTGACCGGGGAGGGCGCGGCCGCCGTCCAGCCCACCTACTCCCGGATCGGCGAGGTCACCGGCGGCATCGACGTGGTCGACGCCATCAACGCCACCGCCATCCCCAACGACGACATCGGCGTGCCCACCGAGCTCACGGTCGTCGAGACGATCACCGTCGAGGAGAGCTGAGACCCGAAATTTCGACAGAACTGGTCCTATAGCCACCACTTCTGTCGAGATTTCGGATGGGGTCAGGGGAGGGCGTCGAGGTCGCGCTCCGTGGCGTCGACCCAGACGTGCACCTTGCCCGCGCCCTCGGCGGACCAGGTGCCCGACGGCGAGCGCACCAGCGCGGTCCGCTCGTCGATGCCGACCACCGGCAGGGCCTTGGGTGCCAGCTGCAGGGTGCGGTGGCGCTTGTCCTCCGACCACGTGTCGGCGTGGGGGATCACCGCCATCTTGGGCACCAGGCCCATTCCCAGCGTGAACGCCCCGCCCCGCAGGTCGACCGCCGGGTCGCACAGCACCATCGCCCCCGCGGAGGTGCCCGCCAGCGTCGCGCCCTCGTTCCAGGCCGCCACCAGGGCGTCCCACAGCGGACTGTGCACCAGCACCGAGCGCAGGTGCATCGGGTTGCTGCCGGCCAGGTAGACGAACCGGGCGGCCTGGGCGGCGGCGACGTGGTCGGGGTCGCTGGCCGACACCCGGTCGAGCGCCATCAGCGGGCGCACCCGGGCACCGAGCCCGGCGAACCACGCGGTGGCGGCGTCGACCAGGCGCTGCGGGTGCTCGTAGGCGGCCCCGGTCGGCAGCACGAGAACCTCGTCGGCGCCGCTCGCACTGAGCAGATCGCGGTCGAAGCTGCAGCCCTCACGCCATTCCGCACCACCGACGAGGGCCAGGGAGCCAGTCACCCGCCCGAAGCTACTGTCCGTCGACCTGTCGCCGTGCCAGGTGTTGGACCCCGCCGGTTACCCGTCAGTAGCCTGCGGCGATGGTTATCGAACGACTGGGCATCGTCGGCTCCGGGATCATGGGGTCGGGGATCGCCGAGGTGGCCGCCAAGGCCGGTGTCGCTGTCGTCCTCCGGTCCCGCAAGCAGGAGACCGCCGACGCCATGCTCGCCGGGCTGGGCAAGTCCCTCGACAAGCAGGTCGCCAAGGGTCGCCTCGCCGAAGACGAGGCCGCCGCCATCAACGGGCGGGTCAGCGCCACCGCCGATCTCGACGCCCTGGCCGACTGCGACCTGGTGGTCGAGTCGATCGTCGAGGACCTGGCGGTCAAGAAGCAGCTCTTCGCCGAGCTCGACCGGATCGTGAAGGCCGGAGCGATCCTGGCGTCGAACACGTCGACCCTGCCGGTGATCGAGATGGCCATCGAGACCGGCCGTCCCGAGCGCGTGTGCGGCGTCCACTTCTTCAACCCGGCGCCGATGATGAGCCTGGTCGAGATCGTCCGCACCCTGCTGAGCAGCGACGAGACCATCGCCGAGGCCCACGCCTTCGTCGCGGCGGCCGGCAAGACGTCGGTCGAGGTGAAGGACGAGGCCGGCTTCATCGTCAACGCCCTCCTGTTCCCCTACCTCAACAACGCCGTGCGCATGCTGGAGAACGGCACCGCCAACCGCGACGACATCGACGCCGCGATGAAGGGCGGTTGCAACTTCCCGATGGGCCCCCTGGCCCTGCTCGACCTGGTCGGGCTCGACACCTCGCTGTCGATCCTCGACGCCTTGTACGAGGAGTTCAAGGACCCGAACTACGCTGCGGTGCCACGCTTACGGCGTATGGTGGCCGCCGGGTTGCTGGGGCGAAAGAGCGGCCAGGGTTTCTACGACTATCGGAGCTAGCTGCAGACACTGCAGGGGGAACCACTTTGCGTTGGACACGGCGAGCCTTCCTGGCGCGCACCGGGGCGACGGCAGCGGGCGTGCTCGCCCTGGGAGTCGCGGCGTGCTCGGACGACGACGATGCCGAAGAGGGCGACGGCGACGGGAACGGTGACGAGGGCGGCGCGCCCCCGACCGACCCCACGCCCGGCGACGGCGTGAACGACGCCCTCGTGCCCGCGACCGCGGCGATCTTCGCCAACATCGAAGAGGTCTTCGGCCATGGCATCCGCCGGCCCGGCTGGGAGGCCGACATCTGGGCCGAGGAGTGGATCGCCGACAAGTTCCGCGACCTGGGGCTGGAGAACGTGCGGCTGGAGCCGGTGCCGGTGCGCCGCTTCGAGGCGGTGAGCTGGACCTTCGAGGTGATCCCCGCGTCGGGCGAGGCCCGCGAGCTGGAGTGCTTCCCGGTGCCGTTCACCGTCCCCGTCGAGGGCCTGGAGGTGGAGCTGGCCGCGTTCACCGAGGCGAACCCCGCCGCGGTCGCCGGGAAGGCGTCGCTCTACGACGTCGCGTTCCTGAACGTGCCCGCCGACATCTTCGTCCCCGCCACCGACCGTGACCAGCGGATGCACGACCCCGACGGCGACCTGGGCGAGACCCACCACCTGCCGTTCGGGTCGAAGCTGGGCGAGGACGTCGAGCCGTCGATCGAGGCCGGTGCCGCCGCCTTCGTCGGGGTGCTCAAGGGCTACCCGACCGACACCTGCGACTACTACGTGCCCTACCACGGGCGCACCCTCGACATCCCGGGCGTGTGGCTCAAGGAGAGCGACGGCGCCTGGGTCCACGACCAGCTCGCCGCCGGCCCGGTGCGCATCCGGCTCACGGTCGAGTCGACCAACGAGGAGTTCGAGTCGCACAACGTGGTCGGCGAGCTCCCCGGGGCCGACGACGACATGGTGATCATCGGCTCGCACCACGACGGCCCCTGGGCCTCCGCGGTGGAGGACGGCAGCGGCATCTCGCTGGTGCTGGCCCAGGCCGAGTACTGGTCGAAGGTCCCCGAGGCCGAGCGGCCCCACAAGCTGGTGTTCCTCCTGCACGGTGGGCACATGTCGGGTGGTGCCGGCCTGCACAAGTACATCGAGGACCACAAGGCCGAGCTCGAGAACGTCGTGCTGGAGTTCCACCTCGAGCACGCCTGCCTGGAGTTCGTGAAGGAGGGCGACGCGGTGGCGTCCAACGGGCGGCCGGTGCCCCGCTGGTTCTTCGCCAGCGAGATCCCCCGGCTCAAGTCGGCGCTGCTCGACGCACTCGTGGCCGAGGACCTGCGGCGCTCGATGATCCTGCCGCCCGACGCCATCGGCACGCAGCCCCCCACCGACGGTGGCTACTACTCGAACGAGGGCGTCCCGATCGTCAACTTCCTGGCCGCGCCGTGGTACCTGTTCGACAAGCAGGACACGCTCGACAAGATCGACCAGGACAGCCTCGTGCCCCTCACCCGGGCCACGATCCGCGTGGTCGAGTCGACCAAGGGCGTGTCGGCCGCCGACATGCGGGCGGTCTAGCGCGGACTCCACCCGGCAAGATGGACGCCGGATGTTGGAGGACGCGTCCTACCGGGAGCAACTGACGACGCTGGTGCGGTCCGCCCGGACCGCCGGGCGTCGCGCCATCGCCAGCGGGCGCTGGCTGGCCGACACCGTGGTCGACATGGCGCCCCACGTCCCGGTGCGCGACGCCGACACCCTGTCCTCGCACCACGGTGGGCTCGTCGGGGCCGACCTGGCGCGGTCGATGGTGCGATCGTCGGGCCACGTCAGCGCCGCCATCGGGGGTGCCGCCGGCGGGGTGATGGCGGTGCAGGAGCTGTCGATCGCCGGGGCCGTCGCCATCCCGTTCGAGCTGGCGGCGGAGACGGCGCTGGTGGTGCTGGTGGAGCTGAAGCTGGTGGCCGAGCTGCACAACGTCGCCGGGCGCCCGCTGGAGGGCGGGCCCCGGGAGCGGACGGCGGGTGCGGTGCGGTCGTGGATGTCGGGGCGGGGCATCTCGCCGGCGGGTGTCGTGATGTCGCGGGGGCGGCCCGACCTGCTGTCCCGAGCGACCCGGGCTCGCCTGGGTCGGGTGCTGCGGCGCCGCTACTTCCGCAACGTGACCACCGTGCTCCCGTTCCTCACCGGCGCCGCTGTCGCCGCCTGGCTGAACCGCCGGGCCACCCTCGCCATCGGCCGCGCCTTGGCCAAGGACCTGGGGCTGGGTAGATGAGGGACGTGAAGCGAGAGCTGGTGGGCATGCCGGTGGAGCCGCCGCCGTCGGTGTGGGCGTTCCCGGCGCCCGACCGGGCCGACGAGAGCGGTGTCGTGGCGGTCGGGGGCGACCTGGAGCCGGGGACGCTGCTGGCCGCCTACCGCAACGGCCTGTTCCCCATGCCGGTCGGGCGGCGGGGGCAGCTGGGCTGGTGGTCGCCCGAGCCCCGGGGGATCATCCCGCTCGACGGCCTGGTGGTCAGCCGGTCGCTGCGGCGCAGCTGCCGCCGCTACGAGGTGCGCATCGACACCGCCTTCGAGGCCGTGATCACCGCCTGCGCCGACCCCACCCGCCCCGACGGCTGGATCACCCCGGAGGTGCTGGCCGCCTACGTGCGGTTGCACGAGCTGGGCTGGGCCCACTCCGTCGAGACGTGGGACCCGGAGTCCGACGAGCTGGTCGGCGGCCTCTACGGCGTCGCCATCGGCGGGCTGTTCGCCGGCGAGTCGATGTTCCACTGGC
This sequence comes from Acidimicrobiales bacterium, assembly GCA_035316325.1. Taxonomy (NCBI): domain Bacteria; kingdom Bacillati; phylum Actinomycetota; class Acidimicrobiia; order Acidimicrobiales; species Acidimicrobiales bacterium. Next base: position 69,186 of record DATHJB010000011.1, on the reverse strand, counting down.
GCACCGACGCCTCCAAGGTCGCCCTGGTGCGGCTGGTGGAGATCATGGGCGGCGGCGAGGCGCTGAGCCGGCACCGGATGCTCGACGTCCAGTGGGTGACGCCGCACCTCGACACGCTGGGGGCCCGGGGCGTCTCCCGCGCCGCGTACCTGAAGTCGCTGCGCCGGGCCGTGCACCTGCCGCAGCCCCGCATCTTCTGCTCCTGACCCTCCGCTGGCGGGTGCGTTGGCCGCCCTACGGCCGGTAACGGCAGACTTGACCCATGACCGGAGCGACCCTGCCGCAGCCCGATCGCCCGTGGATGATGCGGACCTACTCGGGGCACTCGACGGCCAAGGCGTCGAACGAGCTCTACCGCACCAACCTGGCCAAGGGGCAGACCGGTCTCTCCGTCGCCTTCGACCTCCCCACGCAGACCGGCTACGACCCGGACCACCCCCTGGCCAAGGGCGAGGTCGGCAAGGTCGGCGTGCCCGTCGCCCACCTCGGCCACATGGGCGAGCTGCTCGACGGCATCCCGCAGGGCGAGATGAACACGTCGATGACGATCAACGCCACGGCGGCGTGGCTGCTGGGGCTCTACGTGGCCAACGCCGAGCGGCAGGGCGTCGGGTCGAAGGAGCTGCGGGGCACCACCCAGAACGACATCGTGAAGGAGTACCTGTCCCGGGGGACGTACATCTTCCCGCCGGTGCCGTCACGGCGGCTGATCGTCGACATGATCGCCTTCTGCAGCGAGTGGGTGCCGCTGTGGAACCCGATGAACGTGTGCTCGTACCACCTGCAGGAGGCGGGGGCGACGCCGACGCAGGAGCTCGCCTACTCGCTGGCGACCGCGATCGGGGTGCTCGACGCCGTGCGGGAGTCGGGCCAGGTGCCCGAGGACCGGTTCCCCCAGGTGTTCGCGTCGATCAGCTTCTTCGTGAACTCCGGCATCCGGTTCGTGGAGGAGACCTGCAAGATGCGGGCCTTCGTGGAGCTGTGGGACCGCATCGGGCAGGAGCGCTACGGCGTGACCGACCCCAAGGCCCGGCGCTTCCGCTACGGCGTGCAGGTCAACAGCCTGGGGCTCACCGAGGCCCAGCCGGAGAACAACGTGCAGCGCATCGTGCTGGAGATGCTGGGTGTCACGCTGAGCCGGTCCGCGCGGGCGCGGTCGCTGCAGCTGCCGGCGTGGAACGAGGCGCTGGGCCTGCCCCGGCCGTGGGACCAGCAGTGGGCGCTGCGCATGCAGCAGGTGCTCGCCTACGAGACCGACCTGCTGGAGTACCCGGACCTGTTCGAGGGCTCGGTGGTGGTGGAGGCGAAGACGGCCGAGCTGGTCGACTCCGCGACGGCCGAGCTGGACGACGTGCTGGCGCTGGGCGGCGCCTTCGAGGCCATCGACGAGCTGAAGGGCCGGCTGGTGCGCAGCAACGCCGAGCGCGTGCGGCACATCGAGGACGGGTCGCTCGAGGTGGTCGGCGTCAACGTCTACCGGGAGACGGCGCCGTCGCCGCTGGCCGACGGGGAGGAGGCGATCCTCCGGGTCGACCCGGCCCTGGAGGCGCAGACCGTCGCCGACCTGCAGACCTGGCGCTCCGATCGTGACAACGACGCCGTGAAGCGGTCGCTCGACCAGCTGCGGCGGGTGGCGTCGTCGGGTGAGAACGTGATGCCGGCCACCATCGACCTGGCCCACGCCGGCGGCACCACCGGCGAGTGGGCGGGCGTGCTGCGGGAGGTGTTCGGGGAGTACCGGGCGCCGACGGGTGTCGCCGCGGCCGTGGGCGCGGGCGGCGGTTCGTCGTCGCTGCGGGCGGTGGCCGAGCGGGTGCGGGCGCTGGAGGGTGGGCCGCCGCGGCTGCTGGTGGCCAAGCCGGGGCTCGACGGGCACTCCAACGGTGCCGAGCAGATCGCCGTCGCCGCCCGGGACGCCGGCATGGAGGTCATCTACCAGGGCATTCGGTTGACCCCCGAGCAGATCGCCGCCGTGGCCGTCGAGGAGGACCCCGACGTGATCGGCCTCTCGATCCTCTCCGGCTCCCACCTGGAGCTGGTGCCCGACGTGGTCCGCCGGGTGCGCGAGGGCGGCGTCACGGCCCCGGTGATCGCCGGCGGCATCCTCCCGGAGGAGGACCGCCCCGCGTTGCTCGCCGCCGGCGTCGCCGCGGTCTACACCCCGAAGGACTTCGAGCTGTCCAAGATCATGTCCGAGATCCTCGCCCTCGCCACCGCCCACCGCGCCGAGGGCTGAAATTGCGTGGCTGAGGGCTGCAGAGCGGCCCTCAGCCACGCAATTTCGAGGGGTTACGGGAGCCAGGCGGGAGGGTCGTCGGCGCCGAGGGCGCGGCCGGCCCAGCGGAGGGAACCCGGGGTCTTCGAGAAGCGGGCGACCAGCGACTGCATGGGGACGCCGGTGGAGTCGTCGATCGCGCCGCGGGCCTTGAGGTGCTGGTCGTCGAACACGTCGGCCATGTCGTAGACGGGAGCGGCGGCGGCCTGGGCGGCGTCGAAGGCCACCAGCACCTCGTCGAGGGTGCGGGCGCCGCAGTACACGGCCAGCGCGGCGTCGATCTCCTCCCGGGCGGCGATGCGGCCGCCGAACGATCGCAGGTCCTCCCGGTCGCCCAGCCCCAGCAGGTCCATCACCCGGCGCGCCACCGGCTCCGCCGACGCCGAGATCGCCACCCACGCCCCGTCCGAGCAGCGCCACGTGCCCCGGGGCACCGAGTAGGGCAGGCCCGACCCCATGCGGGGCTGCTGGAACCCGGTCAGCCCGTAGGCGGCCGGCAGCGGCCCCATGCACTGGAGCAGCGACTCCAGCAGGCTCACGTCGACCACCTGCCCGACGCCGGACCACAGCGCCACCATCACGGCGAAGGCGCCCACCATGGCGGTGAGCTCGTCGGTGAGGGCGATCGGCGGCAGCAGCGGCGGCCCGTCGGCCTCGCCGTTGATCGCCGCGAAGCCCGACATCGCCTCGGCGATCGTGGCGAACCCCGTCCGCCCGGCGTACGGCCCGTCCTGCCCGAACCCCGTCACCCGCAGGATCACCAGCTTCGGGTTCCGCGCCAGCAGCACGTCCGGCCCGATCCCCAGCCGCTCCAGCGTGCCCGGCCGGAAGTTCTCCACCAGCACGTTCGCCTCGTCGACCAGGCGGAGGAACGTGTCGTGGCCCTCGGGCGACTTGAGGTCGAGCGTGGCGCAGCGTTTGTTGCGCGCGACGACCTTCCAGTACAGCGCCACGCCGTCGCGGGGGTCGGTGAGGCCCATGGTGCGGGTGGAGTCGCCGGCACCCGGTCGCTCGATCTTGAGGACGTCGGCGCCGTAGTCGGCCAGGTAGCGGGCGGCGCCCGGTCCGGCGACCACGGTCGCGATGTCCAGGACGCGCAGCCCGGCGAGGGGGCCTACGTGTGGCGCCGTATCCGCTCCCATGGACATCTGACGGTACGACGTGTGGTCCTACCAGCGCACTTCGAGGTCCTGTCGGCGGCCGTGCCTCAACCGCAGGGGCCGACGGTGAGCCCGAACGACGGGTCGACGCCGGTGACGACGTCTTCGGTAGCTACGAGCCGGCCGTCCTCCACCCGGCTCCGGCGGATCGCCCGGTCCGGGTCGCTGTTGTCGGGCTTCTCGAAGTAGTAGACACTGCCGCCGTCGGGCGACCACACGGCCTCCTCGATCCGGTCGGAGAGCAGCTCGGCGGTGCCGGTGCGGACGTCGACCACCTCGGCGCCGTCACCGGTGTCGACCAGCAACGACGTGCCGTCGGGATGCCAGTCGATCTCCTCGACGTAGGGCAGCGTGACCAGAGGTGCGGCGCCGCTGCCGTCGGTCGCCATCGTCCACACGGAGGTCTCCTCGTGGATGCCACCCGTGTAGACGCTGCGGGTGAACGCCAGGCGGGTGCCGTCGGGCGACCAGGTCGGCTCCTCCAGCCGGTCGGGCGACCAGATCGGCTCATCCAGCACCTCGCTGGGCTCACCGCCCTCGGCGGGAACGGTCATGATCCGCCAGCTGAAGGTGCCCGCCTCGAGCTCGATGCGGTTGAACACGATCGTGGTGCCGTCGGGCGACCAGTCGGGGTCCTCGTCGCTCACGTCACCGCCGGTCAGCTCCCGGGGATCGGTGGTGTCGATGCCGTCGGTGCCGATCACCCACAGGGCGGTCGACCGGGGCCCCGACGACTCGTAGTCGCCGTCGGCCTTCACGACGACGAGCTGCCCGCCATCGGGAGCGAAGTCGGCCTGGCTGACCACCCAGTCGCCGGTGATCATCTCGCGGCCGCCATCGGCGATGACCACGCTCACCTCGGGCACCCCGCCGCCGATGCCACGGTTCGGGTCGGTGGTCTCATGGTCGAACGCGAGGATCGGCGACTCGCCGGTGCATTCGCCGTCTGTCTGGCGGGCGTCGCCGTCCCCCTCGGAGCAGGCCATCAGCACGGCAAGTGCAACGGCGGAGGCGATGCGGCTGCCGCGCATCTCTCGCATCCCGTCAGGCTCCCACGGCGACCGGGGAGCCGGGTGTCGGGGCTCCCCGGGCCTACGAACGGGGCTCCATGGGGAAGCAGCGGTCGCCCAGGGCGCCCAGCGCGTAGCCCTCGTAGAGGCCGCCGTACATGTCGCGGGTCTTCTCGCTCCACGCCAGCGCCTCGGGCACCGACACCCGGCGGAACACCTGCAGGATCCCGCCCTCGAACACCCGGTACTCGGCCCAGCCGCCCGGGAAGTCCTTCACCGCCGCCACCTCCACCCACGGCAGCGACCCGGTGGCGGTGAAGCGCCGCACCCGGTTCCGATGGGTGTGGCCGGCGAAGTAGCCGAGGATGCCCGGGCGGCGGGCGACCAGCTCCACCAGGCGCTCGGAGTCGTCCGGGTTGATGCCGAAGTAGCCCTCGGGACGGTCGGCGGAGTCGGGGCTCCAGGCGTGGTGGTGGCCGAACACCAGCACCGGGCGGTCGGCCTCGGCAGCCAGCTGGTCGAGCCACTCCAGCGACTCGGCGCTCACCCGTCCCGATTCGCGGCGGGGGATGGCGGTGTCGATCACCGCCAGGGTGACGCCCGGGAGCTCCACCGCGTAGGGCGCGGTGTCGGCGAACGTCTCGCCGTAGTAGGCGTCGTGGTTGCCGCGGACGTGGTGCAGGCGGTCGCCGAAGGCCGGCTCGTACACGGCGAGGAACTGCTCGTACTCGTCGAGCGTGCCGAAGGCGGTCAGGTCGCCCTTGACCACCACCGCGGCCGGGTCGACCTCGGTCATCTCGGCGACGGCGCAGCGGTTCATCAGCGTGGGGTAGGGCTCGGCGTCGGGCTCCGACATGTAGATCGGGCCCTCGTCGAAGCCGTCGAGGTGGCCGCACTCCAGCTCGCCGAAGTGCACGTCGTTGGCGGTGCAGAACGAGGTCAGGAGCTCGCCGCCGGGCCGGGGCAGCGTCCGCACCTGTCGCCCTTCGAGCTCGTAGGCGGTGTCGGGCTCCAGTCCCGGGTAGCGCCGCACCTCGAGCCCGTCGTGGAAGACCACCTCGTCGTCGGCGACCGTCGTCAGGTCCATGGAGCCTCCGCCGCCCTACTCAGGTTCGTGTTGGCAGAAGTGTGCCATCCGATCCGGCGGGGTGAGCAACGCGGTGAGGAGCAGTCGCATCGCGGCGCTGGCCTGGTCGGCGTCGACGCCCTGGCGGTGCAGGTCGTCCCAACCGCTCCACGATGTGGCGTGGTGCAATGCGGCTGTCAGCGGGGCGCGGTCGTGGGAGCAGCGGGCCGACAGCTCGGGCATGAACACCATCTCGACGGCGCTGCGGGCCCACTGGCGGGCCTGGTCGAAGGTCTCCTGCACCTGCGGCGAGAACGGTTCGTACAGGGCACCGGCCTGACGCAGGGGCCGCAGCGCCTCCGACAGCACCGCCCAGTGGTCGGTGAACCACTCGATCCGCTCGGCCAGCGAGGTGTCGGTGTCGGGCGTCTGCCAGGTGCTGCACACCTCGGTCGCCCGTCGCGCCGCGGCGGTGGCGAACAGGGCCTCCAGGCTGTCGAAGTGCAGGTAGACGGCCCGACGGGAGACGCCGGCCCGGTCGGCCACCTGGACGACGGTGGGGCGCAGGTCGCCGTCCTGCTCCAGCAGGTCGAGGAGGGCGTCGATGATGTGGTCGATCGTCCGCAGCGAGCGGGCGACCCGGCCGTCGATCCCCTTGCGCTCACTGCGCTTGGCCCGTGACGCCGGGCGTCCGACCGCTTGGGGACGGGCGGGGCGAGGGGTGTGCGCGGCTGCTGCCGCTAACTCTTGTGCCCGTAAGTCGCCCACCGACCTCAATTCTGCCAGTGGTGACAAGGCTACGTGCAGTGCCTCGCTTGGGGAACCCCTGTGGTGGTGCGATTACCAGGGGCGCGAGCGGCGCAACGGCACCGGCTTCGACCACCACCGACCGGAGAACCGCCACCGCGGCGGAGCGGTGGGTGGCGCGGCGGCCGCGGCCCGTGGCCAGGCCACCTCGATGGCGGCGACGATGGCCGCCAGCTCCTCGTCGCTCGGATCGCCGCCCTTGTCGACGGTGACGTCGTCGTCGTCCGGCACGTCGATCAGAGGGGGACGTTGCCGTGCTTGCGTTGCGGGAGCTCCTCGCGCTTGGAGCGCAGCAGCTCCAGGCTGGCGATCAGCTTGGTGCGGGTCTCCGCGGGGTCGATCACGTCGTCGATGTAGCCCCGCTCGGCGGCCTGGTAGGGGTTGGCGAAGCGCTCGGTGTACTCCTCCACCAGCTCGGCCTTGCGGGCCACCGGGTCGGTCGACGCCGTGATCTCCTTGCGGTAGGCGATCTCGACGGCGGCCTGGGGGCCCATCACCGCCAGCTCGGCCGAGGGCCAGGCGAAGGCGAGGTCGGCGCCGATCGACTTGGCGTTCATCACCACGTAGGCGCCCCCGTAGGCCTTGCGGGTGACGACCTGGATGCGGGGCACGGACGACTCGCAGTAGGCGTAGAGCAGCTTGGCGCCGTGGCGGATGATGCCGCCGTGCTCCTGGTCGACGCCGGGGAGGAACCCGGGCACGTCGACGAACGTGACCAGCGGGATGTTGAAGGCGTCGCACGTGCGGACGAAGCGGGCCGCCTTCTCGGACGACTCGATGTCGAGCACGCCGGCCAGGTGCATGGGCTGGTTGCCGATGATGCCGACGGGCTGGCCGTCGAGGCGGGCGTAGCCGCAGAGGATGTTGGGCGCCCAGCGGGCCGCGTACTCGAAGAACTCGCCCTCGTCGACCACCGCGTCGATCACCCGGTGCATGTCGTAGGGCTGGTTCGACGTGGGCGGGATGAGGTCGCGCAGCTCGGGGCAGAGGCGCTCGGGGTCGTCGGCCGGGGTGACCTGCGGGGGCTCCTCCAGGTTGTTGGAGGGCAGGAAGCTCAGCAGGTAGCGGACGTCGTCGATGCAGGCCTTGTCGTCCGGGCTGGTGAAGTGGCACACGCCGGAGCGGGAGGCGTGGGCGAGGGCGCCGCCCAGCTCCTGCTGGGTGACCTCCTCGCCGGTCACGGTCTTCACCACGTCGGGGCCGGTGATGAACATGTACGAGGTGTCCTCGACCATGAACACGAAGTCGGTCATGGCGGGGGAGTAGACCGCTCCGCCGGCGCACGGGCCCATGATCACGCTGATCTGGGGGACGACGCCCGACGACTGCACGTTGCGGTAGAAGATGCCGCCGTAGCTGTCGAGGCTGACCACGCCCTCCTGGATGCGGGCGCCGGCGCCGTCGTTCAGGCCGACGACCGGGGCGCCCACCTTGAGCGCCAGGTCCATCAGCTTGTGGATCTTGTCGGCGAACACCTCGCCGAGGGCGCCGCCGAAGACCGTGAAGTCCTGGGCGAACACGAAGATCTTGCGACCCTCGACCGTGCCCCAGCCGGTGATCACGCCGTCCGTGTAGGGCCGGTCGTCGAAGCCCGATTCGCTGGGCCGGCGGGCCAGCACGTCGAGCTCGTGGAAGCTGCCGGGGTCGAGCAGCAGCTCGATGCGCTCGCGGGCCAGCATCTTCCCCCGGTCGTGCTGGCGTTGGCGTGCCGCTTCGGAGCCGGGCGCGAACGCCTCTTCCTTGCGCCGCGCCAGATCGGCGAGCCGCTCGCTCATCGCGTGTTCGGCCATGTCGCCACGGTACTTGTGCGGCGTCGCCTGCTCCGAACCGTGGGCGACGAATCGTTCAGTCGGTGTGCGAACATTCGGCCATGGCGAGCGCTGCGGCCGTCGACCAGCACGGCAACCCCGTCGTCGCCGACGCGGCGGCGGTGGCCCTCTACGACCGGGCCGTCGACCGGCTCCTGCGCTTCGACCCCGAGGTTCTCGCGTGCGCGTCGACCCTGGCCGAGCGGCACGCGGATGTGGCGATGAGCCACGCGCTGGTCGCCTACCTCCACCTGTCGTCCACGCAGCGCCCCGACGCTTCGGTCGCTCGGGCGTCCTGGCAGGCGATGGCCGCCACGCCCATGGGCGAGCGGGAGCGGGCGCACCACGACGCCGTCGGCGCCTGGGCCTCCGGGAGTTGGGGCGGGGCCGCCGAGGTGCTCGACGACCTGCTCGTGCGCTGGCCCGCCGACCTCCTGGCCCTGATGCTGGGCCACCAGCTCGACTTCTTCCGGGGCGACGCCGCCAACCTGCGCGACCGTCCGGGCCGCAGCCTGTCGGCCCTCGACCCCGCGCACCCGCACACCGCGCTCGTGCGGGGGATGCTGGCGTTCGGGCTGGAGGAGTCCGGTCACTACGAGGCGGCGGAGGAGGCCGGGCAGGCGGCCCTGGCGGTGAACCGCGACGACCTCTGGGCCCTCCACGCCGTCACCCACACCTACGAGATGCGGGGTCTGGTCGACACGGGCATCGAGTTCCTCACGTCCCGGGAGGCCGACTGGGGCAGCGGCAACCTCTTCGCCGTCCACAACTGGTGGCACCTGGCCCTGTTCCGGCTGGAGGTGGGCGACCTCGCCGCGGTGCTGGCCGTCTACGACCGGCAGATCCACAACGCGGCGTCGGAGGGTGTGGCGCTGGAGATGGTGGACGCCAGCGCCCTGCTGTGGCGCCTCCACCTCGACGGCCTCGACACCGGCGGCCGCTTCGGTCCGCTGGCGGAGGCCTGGGCGTCGGCGGCAGCGTCGGCGGAGCCGTGGTACGCCTTCAACGACCTGCACGCGGTGCTGGCGTTCGTCGGTGCCGGCCGGATCACCGACGCCGAGCGGGTGGTCGAGGCGCTGACCCGCTACGTCGCCGAGGGCTCGGCGGCCGGCGGGCCCGACGCGGGCACGAACCTGGCGATGACCGCCGAGATCGGGCTGCCCGCATGCCGGGCCGTGGTCGCCTTCGGCCAGGAGCGCTGGGACGACGTGGTCGCCGAGCTGTCACCGATCCGCCGGCGCCTGCACCGGTTCGGCGGCTCCCACGCCCAGCGCGACGTCCTGCACCGCACCCTCCTCGAGGCCGCCGTCCGCTCCGGCCAGACCTCCCTGGCCCGCGCCCTCGTCTCCGAACGCCTCGCCCTCCGCCCCACCAGCACCTACGCCAGCGCCCAGCAGTCCCGCCTGCCCTGACCCTCAGGCGAGGTAGCGGACCTCGACGCCGACGGCTTCGTAGGTGCGCTGCGCCCGCCGGTCGAAGGTGAGGAGCGGGAGCCCCGCTTCGGCGGCCGTCGCACCGATGAGGGCGTCGTAGGTCGCCCCGCCACGGATGTCTCCGGCCGCGATGGCCTTCAGCGCGCGGTTCGTCGCGGCGCTCGACAGCACCGCTCGGTGCTTGAACCTTCTGTCGATCAGTGCCAGCGCGCTCGACGGTGAGACACGCAGCTCCGGGTGGCGGGTCAGGATGGCGTACGTCTCGAAGAGGCTGTGCGCCGCGATGCCGGCCTGATGCTCGATGACTGCCGCGAGGGCCAGTTCGTGATTGTCGTGCTGCTGCCTGAGGGTGGGAAAGGCGATGCTCGTGTCGACGAGCGCTGTCGGCCCGTTACCCGAGCCGCGATTCACGTAGCTCATCCAGCAGATCGAGAGTCTCGTCCATTGTCTCGCGGCGCCCTGCCTGTTCGGCTATGACAAGGCCTCCCTCCTTCTCGATGAGCACCGCTTCCGGGCGGTCGTCGGGGAGGATCAGCTCGATGTGGTCGCCGAAATCGAGGATCTCGACCTCGGTTCCCGGTACGAGCCGGTTGCGTTCACGGATGGACTTCGGGATGACGACTCGACCTGCCTTGTCGACCGTTGCCTTCATGCCCACGACGCTACCGCGCATGTGGGTGGAGAGTGGGTCGATTGTGGGACGAGGGTGCCGGTCGTAGTCTCGGGCGCGATGGAGCTTCCCGTGATGCCGCCGGTGCGGCCGATGTTGGCGAAGGCGGTGTACGAGGTGCCCCGGGTGGAGGGGCTGGTGTACGAGCCGAAGTGGGACGGGTTCCGCTGCGTCGTGTTCCGCGACGGCGACGAGATCGAGCTGGGCAGCCGCAACGACCGGCCGCTCACCCGCTACTTCCCCGAGATGGTGGTGGCGCTCAAGGCCGCCCTCCCCAACCGGTGCGTGATCGACGGCGAGGTGGTGGTCCTGGCCGAGAGCGGTGACGGCAGCCTCGACTTCGAGGCCCTGCAGCAGCGCATCCACCCGGCGGCCTCCCGCGTCGACATGCTGGCCGAGACGACGCCCGCCAGCTTCGTCGCCTTCGACCTGCTGGCCCTGGGCGACAAGGACCTCCGCGAGCAGCCCTTCACCGAGCGCCGCCGCCTGCTGGAGGGAGTCCTCGGGGGCGCGGCTCGCCAGCGGGTCTACCTCACGCCCGTCACCGACGACCCCGACACCGCCGAGGACTGGTTCCGCCGCTTCGAGGGCGCCGGGTTCGACGGGGTGATGGCCAAGGCGGCCGACGGGGCCTACCTCGACGACCAGCGGGCCATGTTCAAGGTGAAGCACCAGCGCACCGCCGACTGCGTCGTCGCCGGGTTCCGCTGGCACAAGGACGGCAAGGGCGTCGGGTCGATGCTGCTGGGCCTCTACGACGACCGGGGCGAGCTGAACCACGTCGGCGTCGCCAGCAGCTTCACCATCGCCCGCCGGGCCGAGCTGGTCGACGAGCTGGCGCCGCTGCGGGACAACGCCCTGGAGGGCCACCCGTGGCGGTCGTGGGCCGAGGCCGGGGCGCACGACGGCACCCGCCTGATGCCGGGCACACCCAGCCGCTGGAACAACAAGAAGGACCTCAACTGGGAGCCCCTGCGCCCCGAGCGGGTGATCGAGGTGCGCTACGAGAACCTGCAGTCGGGCCGGTTCCGTCACGGCGGCCGCATGCTCCGCTGGCGCGACGACAAGCTCCCCACCGACTGCACCTACGAGCAGCTCGAGGTCGTCGCCCCCGCCGAGCTGGCGCAGATCTTCCGTCGGCCCTGAGGACCTCGAAACTGCCGTCGAAACGGAACTTGACCGGTGGGTCAAGAAGTGCTCCGCTGGGGGACATGACGGCATCCGCGCCCACCAACGTCACGACCGCCGACGACGGTGCCGACGAGCTCGTCGTCGAGCTCAAGGAGTGGCTCGGCGAGAACTGGGACCCCGAGCTCACCGTGGCCGAGTGGTGGGAACGCCTCGGCACCTCGGGCTGGGGTGTGCCGGCCTGGCCGGTCGAGTGGTTCGGGAAGGGCCTGAGCCGCAGCGAGGCCGTGCGGGTGCAGACGACCATCGCCGGCTTCGGCGCCCTGCCGGCCCCCGGCGGCCTCGGCCTGCTCCTGGCCGGCCCGACCATCACCGTGCACGGCAACGACGAGCAGAAGCAGCGCTACCTGCGCGACATCGTCACCGGGAAGATGGCGTGGTGCCAGCTGTTCAGCGAGCCGGGCGCCGGGTCCGACCTGGCGGGCCTGCAGGCCCGGGCGGTCAAGGACGGCGAGGAGTGGATCGTCAACGGCCAGAAGGTGTGGACCTCCGGCGGCCAGGCCGCGGACGTGGGCATGCTCATCGCCCGCACCGACCCGGACCAGCCCAAGCACGCCGGCATCACCTACTTCGTGATCGAGATGAACCAGCCCGGCGTCGACGTGCGGCCGCTCAAGGAGATGACCGGGCGGGCGATGTTCAACGAGGTGTTCCTGACCGACGCCCGCGTCGCCGACGACACGATCATCGGCGGGCTGGGCAACGGTTGGCGGGTCGCCAACACCACGCTCATGTTCGAGCGGTCCGGCCTGGGCGCCGGCGGCGGCTCGGGTGCCGTGTCGCTGGCCATGCCGGGCACGGTCATGGGCGACCTCGACAAGCGGGCCGGCGACTTCGTCCGCACCGGCGGCCGCTCCGGCGCGAACGCCGCGACGATGTTCGGCGCGGGCGCCAGGGGTCTCATCGAGATGGCACGGGTCGCCGGCAAGTCGGACGACCCGGCGCTGCGCCAGCGGCTGGTGTACCTGCACACGCTGGGCGAGGTGGCCCGCTTCAACAACCTGCGGCTGAAGGCGGCGATGGCGGCCGGCAAGGACATCCCGGGCCTGCCCAACATCTCGAAGCTGTCGATGAGCGAGATCGTGCGCACGTCCCGCGACCTCGGCCTCGAGATCGCCGGCCCCTACGGCACCCTGCACGCCTACGACGCGGAGTCCCGCAAGGCGCTCGACGCCGCCACCGGCATGCCGCAGCTGGCGCAGGTCACCGAGTCGGCCCTGTTCGCGCAGGGTCCGTCGATCTACGGCGGCACCGACCAGGTGCAGCGCAACATCATCGGCGAGCGGATCCTGGGTCTCCCCAAGGAGCCCGGCTTCGACAAGGGCACCCCCTTCAAGGACCTCCCCAAGAACGGCTGAGCGCCCTTCGGGGCGCTGACGTGACGCGCGGGGCCGGGGACGGGGCGTGCGGATCTGTGCTGTAGTGGGCGTGTGGACGGGGACGGCGGGATGTCGCCGGCAGCGCCGACCGGAGACGGTCGCCGGCCCGGCGGCTGGACGTTGGTGGCTGGCATCGCCGCGAGCCTCGTGGCCTTCGTCGTCGTCGCCATGGTGTTCTCCGACCAGATGGCCGGCGAGGGCGACGCCGCCGACGAGCCCGGGGGCCGCGGCGACGAGACGGTCACCACGCCCTCCACCACCGACCCGACCGCCGGCACCGGGCCGATGCTGTCGGTCGTCATCGACGGCGCCGACCCGAACGTCCTCCTGCGGAGCGAGCCGGCCGGCATCGACTGCGGCCCGGAGCCCCGCTCGGGCGAGTGGCTGCACAAGCACTGCGAGGCCCGCTTCGAGCCGGGCGTCGAGATCACGCTCAACGCCACCATCCCCCCGGTGGTGATGGAGCTGCTGGGCCAGGCCGGCTGGGTGGGCTGCGACGAGCCGCCGTTCGGGAGCTTCTCGCCGCCCCCGCCCTGCACGATGACGCTCGACGCCGACCGCACCGTCTGCCTGTTCACCGGCTTCGACGACTGCCCCGCCGAGATCCCGAGGCAGCAGCAGTAGCTGTCACAACCCGTACCGACCACCCCGCCGCCGCCCCAAGCGGTGAAGGGCTTCGCCTTCGCTGTCACATCCTGGCCGGGTCTCTCGTCATCCTGGTATGGACGCACGAAACGACGAGACGACGGTCGACGTGGCAGTCATCGGCGCCGGGTTGGCCGGGCTGGCCGCGGCGGCGACGGCGGCCGACGCCGGACGGTCGGTCCTGCTCATCGACGGTCAGCCGGGCGGTGGACGGGCCGCCACCGACGAGGTCGGGCGCTACCGCTTCAACCGCGGCGCCCACGCCCTCTACACCACCGGGCCCGGGCGCACGGTCCTGAACGACCTCGGTGTCCAGGTGAAGGGCTCCCCGCCGGTGCTGCGGGGCGCCATGGTGCGCGTCGGGCACCGGGTGGGCCTCGCCCCGGGCAACGCGGTGAGCCTGGCCCGCACACCGATGCTGTCGAGCCGCGAGAAGCTGGTGCTCGGCCGGCTCCTGGCCGGCGTGCGCCGCTGGCAGCCCGACGAGTGGGCCGACCGCTCGGCGGCGCAGTTCTTCGACCACCTCGGCCTGGAGGGCCGGCCCCGCCAGATGGTGATGATGCTGACCCGGACCGCCACCTACGGAGCCGATCCCGAGGTGCTGAGCGCCGACGTCGTCATCTCCCAGGTGCAGATGGCGCTGGCCGGGGTCGAGTACCTCCACGGCGGGTGGCGCAGCCTCGTCGACGGCCTGGCCGCCGCGGGCTGTGACCGGGGCGTGCGCCCTGCCCCCGGGGTGCACGCCCGCCGGGTCGAGCCGGACGGCGACGGCACGCGGGTCCGGGTCGAGCTCGACGACGGCACGGTCCACGCCCGGCGGGTGGTCCTCGCCGCCGGTTCCCCGGGCGCGGCCGAGCGCCTGCTGCCCGACGGCGCCGCCGGTTGGGGACCGCAGGGCCCGGCGGCCCGGATCGCCTGCCTGGACCTGGGCCTGTGGGCGCCACCGTCGATCCAGGTCCTGTTCGGCGTCGACGTGCCCCTGTACCTGAGCTGCCACGCCCCGGCCGCCGCCGGCCTGGCGCCGCCGGGCGCGGCGACGGCGCAGCTCATGTGGTACCTGCGGCCCGACGAGGACCCGACGCCGGACGAGGCCCGCGGCGTGCTCGCCGACCACGCCCGCCTGGCCGGCATCGACGCCGGTGATGCCGTGGAGTCCCGGTACCTTCACCGCATGGTGGCCGTGAGCGCACAGCCCGCTCCCGAGGCCGGCGGGCTGCGGGGCCGGCCCCGGGTGACCGACTCGGGCGTGGAGGGCGTGTTCCTGGCCGGCGACTGGGTGGGGCCGACCGGCTACCTCGCCGACGCCTCCCTGGTCAGCGGAGCGGAGGCCGCCAAGGCCGCGGTCGCCTCGCTGGACCGCCCGTCCCGCTCGGTCGGCGAGCCCGCCGCATGACGTCGTGGGAGGCGGTGTTCCGGCCCGAACGGTCGCGGCTGGTCGGGCTGGCGTACCGGATCACGGGCTGCCGCCTCGACGCCGAGGACATCGTGCAGGAGGCCTGGCTGCGGGCGCAGCGCGCCGACGTGGCGACGGTCGAGCGGCCGGCGGCCTGGCTCACCACGGTGGTCTCGCGGCTGGCGCTCGACGAGCTGCGATCGGCCCGGCGCCGCCGCGAGGACTACGTCGGTCCCTGGCTCCCCGACCCGATCCGGACCGACGCCGACACCGACCCGGCCGTGGCCGTCGAGCTGGCCGAGTCGCTCACGTTCGGGTTCCTGCTCCTCCTGGAGGCCCTCGACCCCGTCGAGCGGGTGGTGTTCCTGCTGGCCGACGTGTTCGACACGCCCTACGACGAGATCGCCGCCGCCGTCGACCGCAGCCCGGGGGCGTGCCGGCAGGTGGCCAGCCGGGCCCGGCGGCGGGTGCGGGAGGGCCGGGTGCGGCGCGATCCGCCGGCCGACGCCGAGCGGGTGGCGCACGACCTGCTCATGGCGATGGCGGCCGGCGACGTCGACACGGTGGTGTCGCTGCTGTCCGACGACGTGGAGCTGATCAGCGACGGCGGCGCGAGCGTGCGGGCGGCGCGGCGCCCGGTGGTCGGCCCCACCCGGGTGGCCCGCTTCCTGGTCAACATCACCCGCCGCTACGCGCTGCTGTCGGTGGAGGCGACGACCATCAACGGGGAGCCCGGCGTGGTGGTGCGCCTGGCCGGGGGCCTCGACCTGGTGATGGCGGTCGAGGTGGTGGCGGGCCGGGTGCACGCCGTCCACTCCATCCGCAACCCGGAGAAGATCGCGGCCCTCGACGTCGACACGCCCATCGCCTAGTCCCGTTACTCTCCCCCGCATGGCCGACAGCACGGTGCGTGACCACCTGGCCAACGAGCGGACGTTCCTGGCCTGGTTGCGCACGAGCGCCGGCGTGATGGCGCTGGGCGTCGGCATCGCCCGCTTCGTCACCGACGACGGGAGCCGCTACCCGGTGGCGGCCGGTCTGGTCCTCGTGGTGGTGGGCGTGGTCGGCCTGGCGTACGGCACCGCCCGCTACTACCGGGTGGCGACGCAGATCGACACCGGTGAGGTGGAGGTCGCCGACCACCGCGGTCCGCTCGCCGCCGCCGTCGTGCTGGCGGTGGCGATCCTCGCCGCGTTCATCCTGCTCGCCTAGGACACGCCTACGGCGCCAGGCGCTCCGCCCGGGCCGCCAGGGTCGGCGACACCGCGGCGAGGGCGGCGGGGTCGGTGGGGCCGGTCCACAGCAGCTCGTCGACCGAGTCGCTCACCGGGGCGTCCACCTCGACGGTGGCGATCCGGCGGAACAGCAGCGCCAGGTCGAACTGCTCCCGCAGGGTGGCGTTCAGCTTCGACGCCGCCCGCACCCCGGCGTCCCACGTCAGCGGGTCGGCGGGGATGTCCTCCAGGTGGCCCCAGCGGCGCAGCACCGCGGCGGCCGACTTGGCGCCCCAGCCGGGCAGGCCCGGGAAGCCGTCGGCCGTGTCGCCCACCAGGCCCAGCAGGTCGGGGATCGATGCCGGCGGCACGCCCAGGCGTTCCTCCACCCCGGCGGCGTCGAACACCACGCCCTTGCGCCGGTCGAGCTGCACCACCTTGCCGCCCACGCACTGGCCCAGGTCCTTGTCGGGGGTGCAGATGATCACCTGCTCGACTCGGGGGTCGGCGGCGGCCATCACCGCGCCGGCGGCCATGCCGTCGTCGGCCTCGAACGTCACCTGCGGCCACACCGTGAAGCCCGCCGCCGCCATCAGCTCCTCGACCGGCGTGAACTGCGACAGCAGCTCCCGGGGCATGCCCGCCGAGCTCTTGTAGCCGGGCCACATGTCGTTGCGGAACGACTCGATCACGTGGTCGGTGGCCACGGCGACGTGGGTGGCTCCGTCGGCGACGAGCTGCAGCAGCGTGCCGACCACCCCGATCGTCGCCCCCTGCTTCAGGTCCTTGTTGTTGGGGGCGAAGTGGTACCGGAACAGCTCGTAGGTGCCGTCGACGAGGTGGACGTCCATCGGGGCGGAGGCTAGGCGGTCACGACGTCAGGCGAGGTCGACGAGGCCGAGGAGGTTGTCGGACCAGTGGTCGACCTCGCCCTCGGGCATCAGGAGCGCCCGGTCGGGGGCGAGGTCGCGGACGAAGCCGATGTCGTGGCTCACGATCACCATCGTGCCGGCCCACGACGCCAGCGCCGCGGCGACGGCTTCCCGCGACGGCGGGTCGAGGTTGTTGGTGGGCTCGTCGAGCAGCAGCAGGTTGTGCTTGCCCGCCACCAGCAGGGACAGGGCCAGCTTGGTCTTCTCGCCGCCCGACAGCGACGACGCGTCCTGGTGCACCTTGTCGCCCGACAGGCCGAACGTGCCGAGCAGCCGCCGCCGCACCTGCTCGTGGGTGCCCGGAGCGGCCTCGTTCATGTGGTCGAGCAGCGAGCGACCGGCCTCGATGCCCTCGTGCTCCTGGGCGTAGTAGCCGACCGAGACCTGGTGGCCGAACTCCACGGCCCCCGTGTCGGCCTCGGAGGTGCCGGCCAGGATCCGCAGCAGCGACGTCTTCCCGGCGCCGTTGAGCCCCAGCACCAGCAGCCGCTCGCCCCGCCCGACGTCGAACGTCAGCTCGTCGAACACCGCCGGACCACCGCCGTACGACTTCCGCAGCCCCGACACCGTGAGCGACGTGCGCCCCGACGGCGGCGGGTCGGGCAGCTTCAACCGCATGCCCCGCCGGGCCACGGGAGCGTCGACGGCGGACGCCCGGATCCGCTCGATGCGGGTCTCCAGGGCGTTGGCGAACGACGCCTTCGACTGCTTGGCGCCCCAGCGGTCGACCAGCGTCTGCAGCCGGGCGATCTCGGACTGCTGGCGGGCGGCGACCTTGGCGCGCCGCTCCTCGTCCCGCGCCCGCGACACCCGGTACTGCGAATACGTGCCCTTGTACTCGGTGAGCTCGCCGACGTCGGACTCGCCGGGCCGGTCGAGGTGCAGCACCCGGGTGATCGACTCGTCGAGCAGCTCGAGGTCGTGGCTGACCACGATCAGCGCGCCCCGGTAGGAGCGCAGGAACCCCAGGATCCAGTCGCGGGCGTCGTTGTCGAGGTGGTTGGTGGGCTCGTCGAGCAGCAGCGACTCGCTGCCGGCGAACAGGATGCGGGCCAGCTCGACCCGCCGCCGCTCGCCGCCGGACAGCACGGTGATGGGCCGCTCGGTGCGGTCCTGGCGCAGGCCGAGGCCCGACAGCAGCGACTTGGCCTCGGCCTCGGCGGCGTACCCCCCGGCGTGCTCGTAGCGGTCGTGGGCCTTGCTCCAGCGGTCGACCAGGCGCTGGTCGCCGGGCAGCTCCTCCATGCGGACCCGCAGCTTCTCCATGCGGGTGACCAGCACGTCGAGGCCCCGCCCGCCGATGACGTGCTGCACGGCGGTGACGCTGGGGTCGGCCAGGTCGAGCCGTGGGTCCTGCGGCAGGTAGCCGAACGCCTCGGGCCGCTGGATCACGCCCGCCTTCGGTTCGGCCATGCCGCCGAGCACCTTGAGCAGCGACGTCTTGCCGGCACCGTTGCGCCCGACGAGCCCGACCCGGTCGCCGGCGCGCACGGAGAAGGCGGCCCCCTCGACCACGAGGGTGGCGCCCACCTCCACTGTCAGGCCGCGCACGGAAAGCATGGCCGGACAGTCTGGCAGCGCCCGGGGTGAACGCCGCGATCAATTCCGGTGTACCGCCGCGTTCTCGCGCTCTGCGACGAACATCCCTCGGACATCCGCCACGTCGCCGCGCTCCCGCTCGCCCTCCTCGCCCTGGTGCCCGTCGTCGCCTGTGGCGGCGCCGAGGACGAGGGTCATGACGAGCTGACCCAGGCCGCCGCGCCCCTCGCCGACATCGACCTGGAGCTCACCAGCATCGGGCAGTTCGACCAGCCCATCTCGATCGTCGGCCGCCCGGACGACACCGCGCTGTTCGTCGCCGGCTTCAAGGGCACGGTCACCCGCGTCGACGTCGCCGGCGAGGGCCGGAGTCGCACCTACACGGTGGGCGAGCAGCCGCTCCTCGACATCGACGACCAGGTGATCACCGAGGACGAGCGGGGCCTCCTCGACATCGCCTTCTCGCCCGACGGCGACCGCCTCTACGTCAGCTACACGGCCGAGCCCGACGGCACCCACACCGTCGTGTCGTACGCCTACAACGGCTCGACGCTCGACACGGCGTCGCGGAAGGTCGTCTTCGAGCTGGCCGACACCGAGCCGAACCACAACGGCGGCGACCTCGAGTTCGGCCCCGACGGCTACCTCTACTACGCCATGGGCGACGGCGGCGGGGGCGGCGACCCGGACGGCAACGCCCAGAACCCCCTGAGCCTGTTCGGCAAGATCATGCGCCTCGACCCCGAGGGCGCCACCGGCGACGAGGGGTACGCCATCCCCGCCGACAACCCCTTCGCCGACGGGCAGGGCGGCAAGGCCGAGGTCTGGGCGTACGGCCTGCGCAACCCGTGGCGCTTCAGCTTCGACGCCGAGACCGGCGACCTGTGGATCGGCGACGTCGGCCAGGGCGGCTGGGAGGAGGTCGACCTGCTGCCGGCAGCGGGCGGCGACGGCTCGGCGGGGAAAGGCGCCAACCTGGGCTGGAACGAGGTGGAGGGCACCCACGGCTACGAGGGTGGCACCAACCCCGACGGGGCGGTCCTGCCGGTCTACGAGTACGCCCTTCACGAGGAGGGGACCTGCGCCGTGACGGGCGGCGTCGTCTACCGGGGGCCGTACGAGGCCCTCGACGGCGCCTACCTCTACGGCGACTCCTGCCAGTCGAAGGTGCGGGCGCTGCGGGTGGAGGACGGCAAGGTGACCGAGAGCCTGGTGTTCGACGACGCCGGCGCCGACCAGCTGGTGTCGTTCGGCACGGACAACGGCGGCGACGTGTACGTGGTCGGCATGGGGGCGGGGGAGATCTACCGCATCGACGACCCGACGCCGTCGTCGGAGCCCCCGCCGTCGCCGGACCCCACGGCGTCGACGACCACCACGACCGACGGCACGTCGCCCTCGTCCACGACGGAGCCGCCGGCGACCACGGAGCCGCCGTCGACCGAGCCGCCGTCGCCGTCCACCACCACGACGGGCCCGGCCGGGACCCTGCCGGGCGACCCCGGCGGCCTGCGGGCCGAGTACTTCGACAACGTCGACCTCACCGGCACGTCGCACTCGCGGGTGGAGCCCCGGGTGTACCTCGACTACGAGCACGAGCCGTTCGAGGACTTCGAGGCCGACACCTTCAGCGTCCGCTGGACCGGCGAGCTGCGCGTCGACACCGCCGGCGAGTACACGCTGACCACCACCAGCGACGACGGCGCCCGGCTGTGGGTCGACGACCAGCTGCTGGTCGACGCCTGGAGCAGCCACGCGGTGCGTGACGACGCCCGCAAGGTCACCCTCGCCGCCGGCCGCCACCGCATCCGCATGGAGTACTACGAGGACACGGGCGTGGCCGTCGCCCGCCTCTCGTGGGCCGGCCCGGGCATCCCCCGGGAGGTCATCCCCGGCCCCAACCTCCATCCGGCCGGGGCGAGCGCTTAAGGGCTACTTGCCTCGGCGGCTCGCCGCCCGAGACCGCTTGGGGCGGCGGCGGGGTGGTTGGTATGGGCTACTCCTGCACCAGCTCGATGAGGGTGCCGAAGGCGGCCTTGGGGTGGACGAACGCCACCGTGGTGCCTCGGCTGCCGGGGCGGGGGGCCTCGTCGATCACGCGGCCGCCCGAGGCTTTCACGGCGTCGAGGGCGACGGCGCAGTCGTCCACCCGGTAGCCGACGTGGTGCAGGCCCTCGCCCTTCCGCTCCAGGTACCTGGCCACCGGCGAGTCGTCGCGGGTCGGGGTGAGCAGCTGGATGTAGCTCTCGGCCACCTTGAGCAGCGCTTCCTCGACGCCGTCGGACTCGACCACCTCGCGGTGGGTGACCTCCGCACCGAAGGTCGACTCGTAGTACGCGATGGCCGCGTCCAGGTCGTTGACGGCGATGGCGACGTGATCGATCTCGGTCAACAGCACACAGTGAACCTACCGCTGGGTAGTTCTGAGGAAGGATTCCGACATGCCCCGTGTGGATTCGACCGTCACCGTCGCCCTCGACCCCGAGCGCACCTTCCGGCTCTCGCAGACCTACGGCGAGCTGCGCTACCGCTGGGACCCGTTCGTGACCGAGCAGCGGCTGCTCGACGGCGCCACCGAGGCCGGCAAGGGCGTCCGCACCTGGACCCGCTCCCGCCACCGGCTGGTGATGGTGTCGGAGTACGTGACCTACCGGCCGCCCGAGCACGTCGGGATGCGGATGGTCACCGGGCCGTGGTTCTTCAAGTCGTTCTCAGGTGGCTGGCACTTCACGCCCCGCGACGACGGCGGCACCGACGCCACCTGGCGCTACAACTTCACCTGCCGCCCCGGCTGGCTGGCCCCGCTGGCCGACCGCATCGGCGTGTGGCTGCTGGGCCGCGACATCCGGCGCCGCCTCGACGCCTTCGGCCGGGCCTGCGCCGACGACGAGATCGTCGCGGCTCTCGGCCCGCCTAGTACTTCATGACGCAGGCGACCATGTCGGGCGCGTAGAAGCCGTACCAGTGGTTCCACTCGTAGTCGTCGGTGCAGTAGTCGCCGGTGTCGACCCCGGGGACGATGTCGATCACGTGGACCGAGCCCGGCGCCTCACAGGCGTCGGCGGCGGTGATCCAGCCGTCGACCCCGCCCGAGGCGCCCTCGGGGAACACGTAGCAGTGGTTCAGCACCAGGTTGACCTCGAGGCACAGGAGGTAGCCGCCGGAGGGCGTGAACGACGCCTCGGGGTCGGAGCAGGTGCCGGTGCCCTCGACCACCTCGGCGACCAGGTAGGGCGTGCCGCCGTCCGAGCAGGAGCCGGCGCCGGTCATGTAGCCGGCGGTGTCGACGGCGATGCAGTCGTGGACGGCGGCCTGGGCCTCCTCGACGGGCGGCGGCGTCGGCTCGGGCTGGGTCTCCGGCGGCACGTCGGGCTCGTCGGGCACGTCGGGTACATCCGGGAGGTCGACCTCGTCACCGGAGGGGACGTCGCCGTCGTCGGACGGCAGGCCCACCTCGGTCTCGGGCGTCTCACCGGCGGCGACGCCCCCGGTGCCCTCCTCGTCGTCGCCGTCCTGGCTGACGGCGAAGGCGATGCCGCCGATCGCCAGGATCACCAGGAGAGCCACCACCAGGAGCGTCGTGCTCGACTTCCGTCCCGGCGGCGGTCCGGGGAACGGCGCCGGCCCGTACGGTCCCGACGGTGGCGGCCCGTAGGGACCGGGAGGCCCGGGCGGGGGCGGCGGTCCCGTCGGCCCGAACCCGGGCATGGCCTCGGTCGGTGGCGGGAACCCCGGCATCGCCTGGGTGGGCGGCGGGGCGTAGTCGGGCATCGCCTGGGTGGGCGGCGGCTCGGTCGGCCAGCCCGGCGGCGGCGGGGGCTCCGTCGGCCAAGACGAGGGCGGGGGTCCCGGAGGGTTCTCCGGGGGCGGGAAGTGCGGTGTATCGGTGATGACCCAGCTCCGTTGCGTGATCCCAGCTGGCGGCACCCAGCGCCGCCGGACGGGCCAGTATCGCGCCTGACGCCCTACAGCTCGCCGCGGGCGTGGCGCTGGAACAAGGTGATCTTGTCCTCGCCGATGCGGGCCCGCTTCTCCGGGTCGGT
Organism: Acidimicrobiales bacterium; assembly: GCA_035316325.1. Lineage (NCBI taxonomy): Bacteria > Bacillati > Actinomycetota > Acidimicrobiia > Acidimicrobiales > Acidimicrobiales bacterium. Next base: position 46,624 of record DATHJB010000011.1, on the reverse strand, counting down.
GATGCCGTCGCCGGCCGACGGGGCCAGGCACAGCACGGCCAGCTTGCCCTCGGCCTCGTTGCGGTGGACCGCCACGGCCGCGGCGCCCACCTCGGTCAGCGGGAACACCTGCGACATCACCGGCTGGATCGCACCCTTGTCGATCAACCGGTTCATGTCCCACGCCTCCTGGTAGTTGGCGAAGTGCGACGAGACGATGCGCTTCAGCTTCATCCACAGGTGCCGGTTGTCGTACTCGATCATGTAGCCGCTGGTGGCGGCACAGGTGACGATCGTGCCGCCCCGCTTGGTGATGAACACCGAGGCGCCCATCGTCTGCCGTCCGGGGTGCTCGAACACGATGTCGGGGTCGTCGCCGACCAGCGAGCGCACCTTCTTGCCGAGCCGGCGCCACTCGCCCTCGTCCTGCGTGTTCTCGTCGGACCAGAAGCGGTACGCCTCCTCCCGCCGGTCGATCACGGCCTCGCAGCCCATGGCGTTGAGGAGCTTGGCCCGGTCGCCCGACGACACCACGCCCACCGGGGTGCCCCCGCCGTTGAGCACCAGCTGGGTGGCGTAGGCACCGATGCCTCCGGTCGCGCCCCAGATGAACACGTTGTCGCCCTGCTTCATGCGGGCGGCGTGACGACCGACGAGCATCCGGTAGCTGGTGGAGGCGCACAGCCCGCTGACCGCCGACTCCTCCCACGTCAGGTGCGACGGTTTGGGCATGATCTGGTTGGCCTTCACCACGGCCAGGTCGGCGAGCCCGCCGAAGTTCGACTCGAAGCCCCAGATGCGCTGGTTGGCGGCGAGCATGGAGTCGTCGTGGGCCGAGGGGTCCTGGTCGTCGAGGAAGTTGCAGTGCACGACCACCCGGTCGCCCGGCTTCCAGTTGCGCACGGCGGAACCCACCCGCACCACCACGCCGGCGGCGTCGGAGCCGACCACGTGGTAGTCCTGCTTGTGGCGGGCGCCCCACACCGACTCCTTGGCGAGCCGGTCGAGGAACAGGAAGGTGGGGAGCGGCTCGAAGATCGACGTCCACACCGTGTTGAAGTTGATGGAGCTGGCCATCACCGCCAGGTAGACCTCGTCGGGCGCCAGCTCCGGCGTCGGCACGTCGGACACGTGCAGCGACCGGCGGGGGTCCTTGTCCTCCGACGCCACGCCCTCCCACATCTCCTGCTCGGCGCGTAGGACGTGGGCGGCGCGGTACGACTCGGGGACGGGCAGCGCGGCGATCTCGTCGCCGCTCGCTCCGCTCTGGATGGCTTGGAGGATCTGCTCCATGGGGCCGAAAGCTACCGCTGGGTTACCTCCGAGCGCAGACTCGCTGAACGTGGCCCCAGGTGGCGACAGAGAGCGTGCAAGCGGCGGTGGGGCTGTCGTAGCCTGAGCCTTCGCTGGAAACGCTTGGGGGAGGGGACGTCCCTGGCTGGGTCAACGTCGGGCCGTCGGCCCGCTGAGCAGGTCGCAGAGCTCGACCGCAACAACGGCAACGCCGCCACCGCGACCCTCGTCGCGCCCCCGCTGCCCTTGCCCGACGCCGCGCCGGAGGCGAAGCGGCCCGCCCACCTCGCCTACAACCCCGCGCTCGACGGCATCCGGGGCCTGGCGCTCAGCTCGGTGCTGCTCTACCACGGCTACGCCGGCGACTGGTTCAAGGGCAGCTTCCTCGCGGTCTCCACGTTCTTCACGCTGAGCGGCTTCCTCATCACGTCGCTGCTGCTCTCCGAGCACGCCCGCTCCGGGGGCATCGGCCTCAGCAGCTTCTACGCCCGCCGGCTGCGGCGCCTGCTGCCGGCCTCGGCGGCGACGCTCGCCGCGGTGTCGGTCTCGGCGATCTTCACCAACCAGCAGTGGGAGCGACAGCTGGGCGGCGACGTGTTCGCCGCCGGCCTCCACGTGGCCAACTGGCGCTTCATCTTCGAGGACCGCGCCTACGCCGATCTGTTCCAGGACAACCAGTCGCTGGTGCTCCACTTCTGGAGCCTCGCCATCGAGGAGCAGTTCTACTGGCTGTTCCCGCTGATCACGGCGGGTGCGCTGGTGTACTTCAAGGGGTCGCTGAAGGCCTACACCGGCGTGCTGCTGGCCCTCATCGGCGGCGCCGGGCTGCTCACGCTGGCCTACGGCAACAACCCGACCGTCGTCTACTACGCCACGCCGATCCGGGGCGGCGAGATCCTGATGGGCGGCCTGCTGGCGTCGCTGGTGGCCCGGGGCTGGTTCGTCGGCAACAAGCGGCTGGTCCCGGTGTTGGCGGCGCTGGGTGTGGTGTGTCTGGTGGTGCAGGTGTGGCTGTGGTGGTTCGCCGAGCAGACGCACCCGTCGCTGCGCTGGGGCGGGCTGCTGGGCTACTCGGTGATCTCGGCGGCGCTGGTGCTGTCGGCCAACGTCGACGGCCCGGTGCGGCGGGTGATGTCGTTCGAGCCGCTGCGGCTGCTGGGCGTCGTGTCGTACGGCGTCTACCTGTTCCACTGGCCGCTGTTCAAGATCCTCGACGAGAACACCGTCGACTCGCTCCTGGAGCCCTTCCCGGGCAGCCTGCAGCCCCGCACCTGGAAGCTGCTGGTCATCCGGCTGGTGGTGGTGCTGGCGCTGGCGGCGGTGTCGTACCGCTGGTTCGAGCAGCCGATCCGCCGTGGCCAGCGGCCGAAGTGGCTCAACGCCCAGGTGCTGGCGCTCGGCGGGGTGGTGGGCGTGCTGGCGTTGGCCGTGGTGGTGCCCCGGGTGTCGGAGCCGCCGGCCGACCCGTTCGAGTCGTTCGTCAACGCGGCCGAGGGCCCCGACCCGTCGACGCTCGAGCCCGAGTCGCGGGTCGGCGTCGTCGTGGGCGACTCGACGATGGTGACCACCGCCAACGGCCTCAGCGAGTGGGGCAAGAGCGCGGAGCCGGTGCAGGTGCTGTGGGGCGGGTCGGCCGAGAACGGCTGCAGCATCGGCGACGAGGGCGAGGTCGACTACCGCGGCAACCAGGCCGGGTTGCGGGGCGGCGCCTGCGACGAGTGGCGCGAGAGCCTGCACCGGGACATCGCCCGCAACCGGGATCGTTACGGCCGGATGGACTACGCCGTGGTGCAGACCGGGCCGTGGGACGTCGCCAACCGGCAGATCCCGGGCAGCGACGGCGAGTGGGTGCACATCGGCCAGCCGATCTACGACGACTACCTTCGCTCCGAGATGACTGACGTGGTCGACCTGCTGCTCGACGAGGGTGTCACCGTGGTGTGGCTCACCGCCCCGGCCATCGACTGGACGCAGATCGACCCGCGGCCCGACGAGCAGCCGCCCGAGTTCGACCCGGCCCGGATGGGGCTCTACAACGACATGATCCGCGAGCTGGCGGGGGAACGTGAGGGCGTGGTGTCTGTCGACCTTGCCGCGCACGCCGCCGAACTGCCGCCCGACGAGCTGGCTCGGATCCGGCCCGACGGCGTCCACTGGACGTTCGACGGGTCGGTCCAGATCGGCCAGTGGCTCGGACCGGAGATCGTCGCGGCGGCCAACTCGGAGCCTGCCCAGGCGCCGTGACGGCGACCCTGCCCGACGAGGCCTCGGGCGCCCTCGAAGATCCCGCGCCCGAGGACGGCGCGCGCTCGTCGCAGAAGGTGGGGCTCGACTACAACCCGGCGCTCGACGGCATCCGCGGCCTCGCCGTGGGTGCGGTGCTGCTGTTCCACAGCGGCTTCCCCTGGGCCCAGGGCGGCTACCTGGGCGTCTCCACGTTCTTCACGCTCAGCGGGTTCCTCATCACCTCGCTGCTGCTGGGCGAGCAGGCCCGGACGGGTCGCATCGGGCTGACCGCGTTCTGGTCGCGGCGGATGCGGCGCCTGCTGCCGGCCTCGGCGGTGACGCTGGGGGCGCTGCTGGTGTCGCTGGTGCTGGTCGACGACCTGTGGGGACCGGAGCTGCCGGGCGACGTGGTGGCGTCGGCCCTCCAGGTGGCCAACTGGCACTTCCTGTGGGAGGACCGCTCCTACGGCGAGCTGTTCGCGGCGCCGTCGCCGGCCCTGCACATCTGGAGCCTGGCGATCGAGGAGCAGTTCTACTGGCTGTTCCCGCTGCTCACGGCCGGTGTCCTCGGGCTGGCGAAGGGGTCACGGCGGGTGTACTCCGGGGTGCTGGTCGCCCTGCTCGCTGGTTCGGCGGCGCTGACGTTCGTGTGGCGGGACGCGCCCGACACCGTCTACTACGCCACCCCTGTCCGCATGGGCGAGATCCTGGTCGGCGCCCTCCTTGCCGTCCTCGTCGTTTCTTTGAAGGAAAACGACCGCATCGCGTCCGTTTTCCTTCAAAGAACGATCGGCGGCCTCGGGCTTGCAGCCCTGGCCGCATCTGCGTGGGCGTGGTGGACCGTCGAGCAGAGCTCGACGTCGCTGTCGCACGGCTTCCTGCTGCTCTACGCGCTCGGATCGGGCGCCCTGGTGCTGGCGGTCTGCGTGCCCGGTCCCGTCCGGTCGGCGCTGGCGTTCGAGCCGCTGCGGCTGCTGGGCCTGGTGTCGTACGCCGTCTACCTGTTCCACTGGCCGCTGTTCCTGGTGCTGACCCCGCAGCGGATCGACGACCTGGTCGGCTGGGCGCCCGGGGGCTGGGCGCTGTTCGCGGTGCGCCTGGTGCCGACGCTGGCGCTGGCAGCGGGGTCCTACCTGGTGCTGGAGCAGCCGATCCGAAAGGGGAGCTGGCCGCGGGTGCGTTGGGCGCCGGTGCTGGCGTTCGGGAGCGTCGCCGCCGTGGTGGCCGCCGCGCTGCTGGTCCCCGACAGCGTGGCCTCGCCCCGGCAGGACCAGTTCGAGGCCGCCGCGGACCAGCTCGCCGGCAACGACGCGGGAGCCGACGCCGACGACCCCGCCGACGCCGAGGGCGGCTTCGATCCCGAGGCGGTGGCCGCGGCCGAGGCGGAGATCGAGGAGCGGCGGGAGGCGGTGCCGCAGGAGGCGGTCGACGTGATGTTCTTCGGCGACTCCGCCGCCCTCACCGTGGCGGCCGGGGTGGGCGAGTGGGGCCTGCAGACCAAGCGGCTGATGCTGGTCGGTGACGGCTACACCACCCAGGTGGGCTGCGGCATCGGCCGGGGCGGGGAGCGGCGCCAGCTCGGGACGCCGCAGCCGGTGCCTGCCGGCTGCCCCCAGTGGGACCGCGACTGGGGCCGGGAGATCGACGAGCGGCCCGACCTGGAGGTGGGGGTGCTGCTCACCGGGTCGTGGGACGTGATGGACCGCAAGATCCCCGGCGACGACCAGTGGCGGGGCCCGGGCGACCCCGTCTACGACCGCTACCTGCAGGCCGAGATCGAGGGGGCGACGTCGGCGCTGCTGGCGAAGGGCCTGAAGGTCGTGTGGCTCACCACGCCGCCGCTTGACTTCTCCCGGGCCCTGGTGCCGCGGCCCGAGCACCCGGACCCGCCCGACGCCCTGGAGCGCATCGACCGGCTCAACGAGCTGATCACCGGCGTCGTCGCCGACCACCCGTCGGCCACGGTGGTCGACTTCGGCGCCCACTTCGCGGCCCTGTCGCCGGCCGAGGACGCGCGCCTGCGGCCCGACGGCGTGCACGTCGACCTGGCCAACTCCCTCGAGGTGGCCCGCTGGCTGGCCCCCGAGATCCTGGCTTCGGTAGCCGAGCTGGACGCTCTGGAGCCAGTTTCCGGGAATTGAGTAACGGCCAGTAGCCTCGTCCAGGTACGCCCGCACGGCGCGTCCACCGTCCTCAGGGGGGTCCCAAAGATGGCTGGTTCAGTGATTCTCGCCGGTGCTCGCACCCCGATCGGGAAGCTGTCGGGAGGCCTCGGCAGCTTCAAGGCGACCGACCTCGGCGGGTTCGCCGTCAAGGCGGCGCTCGGCCGGGCCGGCGTCCAGCCCGACCAGGTCGACTACGTGTTCATGGGCCAGGTGCTGCAGGCCGGCTCCGGCCAGATCGCCGCCCGCCAGGCCGCGGTCAACGCGGGCATCCCGATGACCGTGCCCGCCACCACGATCAACAAGGTGTGCCTGTCGGGCCTCAACGCCATCTTCCTGGCCGACCTGCTCATCAACTCGGGCGCCGCCGAGATCGTGGTCGCCGGCGGCATGGAGTCGATGACCCAGGCCCCCTACCTGCTGCCCGGCGCCCGTGAGGGCTACCGCCTGGGCGACAAGTCGGTGGTCGACTCGATGATGTACGACGGCCTCTTCTGCGCCTTCGACCAGGTGGCGATGGGTGCCGGCACCGAGAAGTACGCCGCGTCGGCCGGCCTGGCGCGCGAGCCCCAGGACGAGCTGGCCGCCAAGTCGCACGAGCGGGCCGCGGCTGCCATCAAGGAGGGCCGCTTCGCCGACGAGATCGTGCCGGTGGAGGTGCCCCAGCGCAGGGGCGACCCGATCGTGGTCGACACCGACGAGGGCGTGCGGCCGGGCACCACCGCCGAGTCGCTGGGCGCGCTGCGGCCGGCGTTCGACAAGGCCGGCAACATCACCGCCGGCAACGCCTCGCAGATCTCCGACGGCGCCGCCGCCGTGATCGTCGCCTCGAAGGCGGCGGCCGAGCGTCTGGGCGGCACGCCGCTGGGCGAGGTCGTGGGCTACGGCCAGGTGGCGGGCCCCGACCCGTCGCTGCTGACCCAGCCGTCGCGGGCGATCCTGGCGGCGCTCGAGTCGACGGGTGGCTCGGTGAGCGACGTCGACCTGTTCGAGCTCAACGAGGCGTTCGCCGCTGTCGGCGTGGCCTCGATGGCCGACCTGGGCATCACCGACGAGGTGGTCAACGTCAACGGCGGGGCCATCGCCCTGGGCCACCCGGTCGGCATGTCGGGCACCCGGGTCGCTCTCACGTTGCTGCTGGAGCTGGGCCGTCGTGGCGGTGGCCTCGGCGCTGCCGCCCTTTGCGGTGGTGGCGGCCAGGGCGACGCCATACTCCTCAAGGTCTGAGCTCACTCACCGTCACCTCCTGGAACCTGCAGGGCAGCAAGGGCGTCGACGCTTCGTTCGTCGCGCACGAGGTGCGGGAGCGGGGAACCGACGTGCTCCTGCTGCAGGAGGTGCAGCGCGGCCAGGCCCGGCGCATCTGCCAGGCGCTCGGGACCACCCGGTCGCGCCACTGGGGCCTCAAGCACTGGCCGGTGCGGACCTGGTCGGAGGGCATGGCGGTGCTCGGGCTGACCGCGCCGCTGCGGGTGCGGACCTACCCGGTCACCCGGCGCTGGGCGTTCTGGAGCTGGCGCCGCCGGCTGATCCAGATCGGCCGCACCCCCGAGGGCGTGACCGTGGTGAACCTGCACCTCACGCCCCACGGGCCGACGTCGGACCTCGACCGCGCCGCCGAGATCGGCTGGCTGCTGCGACGCCTTCCCTCACCCGATCAGCCGGTGGTGATCGGCGGCGACTTCAACGCCGGCCCCGACGACCCCCTGTTCGACCGCCTGCGCGCCGCGGGCCTGCGTGACGCCTGGGTCACGGCCCATCCCTACGATCTCGAGGGCGGCCTCACCAACTGGTCCGGCCGCCGCGACCGCCCGCCGAAGCGCCGCATCGACCACCTCTGGGTCTCGGCTCCCGTCCAGGTCACCTCGGTCACCGTCCCGTCGACCACCGACGACGACCTCACCCCCTACGCCGCCCTCTCCGACCACCTCCCCCTCACCGCCACGCTGAAGACCTGACCCGAAATTGCGTTCGTGGAGGTCAGCCCAGGTTGACGAGCAGGCCCTCGCAGGTGCGGATCAGCACCCGGGCGGCGTCGGCGACCTCGCGGGACGACATGGGCGACTCGGCCCGGCGTTGCCACCGGCCGATCGCGTTCTGCAGGGCCCGGCGCAGCTCGGAGACGTCGGCCTCGGGCGACAGGTCCATCCGGGTGTGCAGCGCACCGCCCTCGGCGCCCAGCACCCGCTCCATCTCGGCGGCCTCCTGGGCCTTCACCTTCACCCCGCCCGCCCGCAGGGCGTTCAGCAGGCGGATCTCGGCGAACTCGTGCGCCCCCGAGGTGATCCGCTCGAGCTCCGACGCCAGCAGGTCCGAGCCCATCAGCGGATGCTCGTGCAGCACGCCCTCCAGCGCCAGCAGCGCCGAGCGGGCCTTCAGCACGTCACGTCGCTCGGCGAACTGCGACAGCAGCACGTCGCGCAGCTCCACCAGCCCCGAGCGCCGCACCAGCTCGCTCGACAGCGTGGTGGCGTTGGGCGCCGCCCCCTGGCGGATCAGCGCCACCGCCAGCCGCACGCCGAACATCCCCAGGCGGTCGAGCAGGTGCTCCCGCTCCATCGACGTGAGCGGGATCGCCGTCTCAGCCTTCACGAACCGGTCAGCGGAGAGGAACAGGGGATCGGAGTCGGTCCGGGAGGCCCCGGCGATGGAGTCGATGGCCTTGTACTCGGCCTCCCGCAGCGTCGCCCCCGACTGGGCCAGCAGGCCTGCGACCGGGACCACGGTCTGCGCCAGCCGCCGCACCTTGGGGTCGAGCCGGTAGCGCGAGGCGATCCGCTGGGCCGACGCCATCGAGTCGATCCGGCCCACGCCCACCTCGTCGGCCCGCGACAGCACGGCCACCGCGTTCACCGGGGTGGCCTGCGAGAACTCCTCGTCGTGGAAGGCCTCGAGGAAGTTGATGTCGGACGAGTGCAGGTGCCGCATCAGGTACAGCACGGCGTCGGCGGGGGTGACCTGGTCCTCGCCGGGGGTCAGGAAGGCGTGCGTGCGGGCCGACACGTCCTGCGACAGCGAGGCGATGCCGGGCGTGTCGATCAGCGTCATCTGCCGCAGCGACGACGACGGCCACTCGATCTGCAGCTTGTCGATGTCGTCGGCGTTGGCGCCGTTCAGGTCGACGTTGATCGCCCCGCCGTCGCGGGTGAAGGGCACCTGGCGGGCGTCGCCCGACTTGGGGATCAGCGTGGCCCGGTAGGTGATGCCGTCGCGGTACCAGGTGACGATCTTGGTGCACTCGCCGGCGTCGGTGGGGGCCAGCTCCTCGCCCACCAGGGCGTTCAGGAGGGTCGACTTGCCGGCCTTCACCTTGCCGGCGATCGCCACCCGCAGCGGTTCGTCGAGGCGGTCGAGCACGGCGGTGATGCGCCCGTCACCCGGCGTGCCCCGGTACGACTCGTGGGCGCGGGTCAGCAGCACCCGCACGCTCTCCAGCAGCGGGATGTGGCGCTCGCCGCTCTGCGTGACGCTCACTTGACACCCGCCTTGGCCAGGTCGGGGGAGAGCTCTATGGCCTTCTTGCGTAGCACGGCGATCCGCTCCAGCTCGGCGTTGACGTCCCGCAGCCGCTGCTGGCGGGTGGCCTGGTCGGACTTGACGGCCTTCTGGGCCGCCGCCAAGGCGTCCTGGGTCGACTTGTGCAGCTCCTCGGCGCGGGCCGCGAAGTAGTCGCGCAGCTGGCGCTGGATGCGTCGCAGCGTGTCGCGGGAGTCCTTCCCGACCACGAAGCCCACCTCGTCGGTGTACTTGCGGTGCGCCTGCTTGGCCTGGTTGCGGCGCATCTGGAGCTGGCGCTCCTTCTCGTCGCGCAGCGCCTTGCGCCCCATGAACAGGCCGATCACGATCGTCGCCGGGTTGGCCAGCGCCAGGCCGGCCATGTTGCCCAGCATGCCGAACATCAACATGCCGCCGTAGCTGCCGCGCATGGCGGCCAGGCCCTGGGCGCCCATGCCCATCTTCTGGGCCTGGATGTCGGTGTTGGCGTCGATGGCGGCGACGATGTCGGTGGGATTGATCAGGTCGAGCTGCACGGCCAGGTCGCCGCTGTCCTCGCCGAAGTGCTCCGCCACCCGGAACGCCAGCTCGTCGGACCGCCCGTGCAGGAACGTGTACGTGTGGACGATGTCCTCGGCGACCCGGCGGTAGAGCCAGGCCTGGAAGTCGTCCCAGGTCTCGGCGGGGTCGCTGGCGTCGATGGCGTCGTCGGCCTGCTTGGTGACCTGGCGGAGCCGGGAGCGCAGGTCGTGGTCGAGGTCGGTCTGCAGGTCGACGATCCCGTCGGACAGGCCCGTCTGCCACTTGGAGGCGCCGCCCCGCAGGCGGTTGAGCCGGTCCTGGAGCTCGGTGAGGTTGCCGACCACCTGCTGGGCGTTCTCCGGGTTGGCCAGCGCCTGCTGCTCGTTCTTGAACTGCGTGGTGAGCAGGGTGGTCACCGAGAGGACGTCGCTGGCCGCGGCCTTGATGGTGATCTTCTCGGCGTTGGCGGCGATCTCGTTCTGGAGGTAGCCCACCAGCTGGGGGAACCCGGACTCCTGGTTGAGGTCGCGGTCGTTGGTGCGCAGGGCGTGGATGCGCAGGGCCGACGACACGCACATCAGCGGCACGTTGATCTTCCGCGAGGCCAGGTGCTCGGTGTCGAGGTCGCGGATCTTGCGCCACGCCGGGTAGAAGTCGACCTTCGTGAGCACGCAGATCACGTTGGGGCACATGCGCCGGGCGGTCTGCAGGAACTCCAGCTCGGGGGCGGTGAACTCCTGGCTGGCGTCCGATATGAACAGCACCGCGTCGGCCATGGGCAGGGCGCCGATGGTGGCCGCGCTGTGGGCCGAGCCGAGCCCGCCGACGCCCGGGGTGTCGACGATGACCAGCCCGTCGGCCAGCAGCTTGCGGGGGATCGACACCTCGACGGCCTGCACGCGGCGCTCGTTGGAGGGGTTGGCGGCCTCGGTGACGTACTGGGCCACCTGCTCGATGGGGATCTGCTCGCGGATGGGCTCGTTGCGCTCGTCGATGTCGATGCTGGACGGGTCGTCGTCCTCCGGCGGCTTGAGCAGCACCGCCGCCGAGGCCTCGTCGCCGTAGCGCACGGCGGTGGGCGCCGAGGTGGCGATGTCGTCGTCGACAGGGCACACGGGGGCGTTGAGCAGGGCGTTCACCAGCGACGACTTGCCCTGCTTGAACTCGCCGACGACGAACACGTGGAACGAGGGGTCGACGAGGCGCTTGGCGGTGGTGGACAGCCGGGATGCCAGATCGGGTCGCTTGTACGCGGACGCGGCCTGGCCACCGAGGTTGACCACGGATAGGGCCTTCTGTACCGCTGCGGATCGCGCGGCAGCGTTGGGGTCTCCCGCCATGCCTCCCTGCTCCCTTCGACACGGATTCTGCCTGCTGTGCGGACGGCCCGGAGACGTGGCGGAATCTGCGTCGACCGTTCCCATCCAAGGTAACGCGGATCGCCGCAGGCATGAACTTGCGGCCTTCCGCGGCGAGGCCCGGTCCTGGGGGGAAGGACCGGGCCTCGACTGGGGGATCAGGTGTCTCAGAGGTCGATCAGGTCGTCGTCCTCGACCGTGGTGGTCGTGTCGTTGTCCTGGTTGCCGCTGTTGACGGTGTCGAAGCTGTCGACGGTGTCGAAGCTGTCCTCGACGTCGAAGCTGTCGTTGATCGACTGGTCGAGGTTGCCGCTGCCCTCGATGTCGAAGCTGTCGTTGATCGAGTTGTCGGTGTTGCCCAGCTGCTCGGCGCCGTCGTCGGCGATCTGGGTGGTGCCGCCCTCGTTGTACGACTCGACCGAGCTGCCCTCGGCCGAGGAGCCCTCGCCGTAGGCGACAGCGGCGCCGTCGTCGGCGTCGATGGCCACGTCGTTCGACTGGACCGTGTTGCCCTCGCCGACCGCGGACTCGCTGACGATCGAGTCGCTCACCACCGTCTGGGTACCGTCGCCGACGTTGGCGTTGACGGTGCCGCCCTCGGGCTCGTAGCCGGGGTCGACGATCGCCGTCCGCAGGATCGGGCCGTCGGGGCCCTCGGGGCCGTCGACGATCGTGCTGCCGCCCTGGGCCACGTTCTCGGCGTTGATGGCGTCGCCCTCGCCGAAGGCCGCCGCGCCCACGTTGCTGCCCACGATGGCCTCGTTGTCGTCGCCGACCACCGAGTCGTACACGTCGCCGGTGACCGAGCCCCCGACGTCGCCGGTGGCGATGGTCGAGTCGTACACGTCGCCGCCCACCTGGACGGCCTCGTCACCCGAGTTGACCTGGGAGTCGTCGCCGCCGAGGGCGTTCTCGTCGCCGGTCACCACGTCGTTGTCGAAGTCCTGGTTCACGTCACCGAACGCCGTGATGTCCTGGTTCACGGAGTTGTCGATGTTGGTGTCCTGGTCGTTGATCGTGGTGGTGTCGTTGTCCTCGAAGTGCTGGTTGGTGACGTTGACGACCTCGGTGTAGTGGTTGACCTGCCGCACGAGGTAGTCGCCGTCGGACTCGCCCGGCTGCTGCGGCGGAGGGGGCGGCGGCAGCTGAGGAGCGTCGTAGGCGGGGCCGTCGTAGCCCTCGGGGGCATCCAGCCCGTAGGCCGTGCGCAGCACCGCCGCCTGCTCGGGCGGCAGGGCCCCACACACTTCCTGGACGCCCTCGAGGAACTCGGCGCTCGTCATGCCCTCGGGGAGGTGCTCTTCCGTGTAGCCGCCGGGGTCGTTGGCGTACTCCGTGAGCTCCTCGTCGTCGTCGAAGAGGTTGAAGAGGAAGTTGAACACGCTCATCGCAAAGGTCTCCTGTTCTGTGAGCTCCGCCCGCTCGGGAGCCCTCGTTGGTGGTCAACCTACGCCTTGCCCTGGTCACGGGCATCGGGGATCGCCCCTTTGCCACCGAGGTGCCCGTGGGGGATCGAGGGGGTCCGGGGGTTCCCGGGGAACGCGAGAGGGCCCCGGTGAGCACCGGGGCCTGATCTCTCGCCTGACTGGGTTGTGCTCTGCGACCGACTAGAGGTCGATCAGGTCGTCGTCGACCGTCTCGGTGGTCGTGTCGTTGTCCTGGTTGAAGCTGTCCACCGTGTCGAAGCTGTCGACCGTGTCGAAGCTGTCCTCGGTGTCGAAGCTGTCGTTCACCGAGGCGTCGGTGTTGAAGCTGTCGACTGTGTCGAAGCTGTCGTTCACCGAGTTGTCGGTGTTGCCGAGCTGGGTGGCGTCGTCGTCGGCGATCTGGGTGGTGCCGCCGATGTTGGTCGACTCGACCTCGCTGCCCTCGGCCGAGGACCCGTCACCGAAGGCGACAGCAGCGCCGTCGTCGGCCTCGATGGCCACGTCGTTCGACTGGACCGTGTTGCCCTCGCCGACCGCCGACTCGCTGATGAGCGAGTCGTCCACGACCGTCTGGGTGCCGTCGCCGACGTTGGCGTTCACGTCACCGAAGGTGTCGTCGATGATCGTGGAGCCGTCCTGGGCCACGTTCTCGGCGTTGATGGCGTCGCCCTCGCCGAAGCTGGCGGCGCCCACGTCGCTGCCCACGATGGCCTCGTTGCCGTCGCCAACGACCGAGCCGCTGACGTCGCCGGTGACCGAGCCCTCGACGTCGCCGGTGGCGATGGTCGAGTCGCTCACGCTGCCGCCCACCTGGACCGCACCGTCACCCGAGTTGACCTGCGAGCCGTCGCCGCCGAGGGCGTTCTCGTCGCCGGTCACCACGTCGTTGTCGAAGTCCTGGTTCACATCGCCGAAGGCGGTGATCTCCTGGTTGACCGAGTTGTCGACGTTGGTGTCCTGGTCGTTGATCGTGGTGGTGTCGTTGTCCTGGTAGTACTGGTCGGTCTCGTTGACGACGCTGGTGTAGTGGTTGATCGAATCGATCGCACCGGTGAGGCCGCCGCCGTCACCGGACGCCTCGTAGGCCTCGTAGGCCGGAGGCGGAGGGGGCAGGTTCACGACGCCGCTACCGGCGAAGTTGGCCGCGCCACCCTGCGAGGTGAACGACTGGTTGCCCTGGTTGGTCTCGGCCAGGCGGTTCATCGCCTGGGTCACGTCGACCGCCGTGGCGTCGCCGAAGCCGGCCTCGGCCAGCGCGCCCTCGGGGTTGTTGTTGAACTCGTTCAGCGTGTCGTTGTCCTCAGACCCGAACAGCCCGCCGAGCCATCCGCTGAATGCATCGATATTGACAGCCATCTTCCGCAGCTCCTGGTTCCTGTCACCCGCCCGTCGGATGACCTATGGGGCAAGCTACGACAGGTCCCGGAAGCCGCCATCGGGGATCGCCCCGTCACGTTTCAGTGGCCCCGTAGGGGAAGTGCACACCGCCTGGGGGACCCGCCTAGCCAGGGGGAACAGTAGTCCTTACGGCGTCAGTACGCGGTCGCGCGCGCGGCGGGCGCGCAACAGCCCGGGGCTGGGCCCCGGGCTGCGGTGCTCACCTGGCGGTGGGATCAGAACGAGCCGATGTCGTCGAGGAATTCGCCGGGGTCGTCGGGGAGGTCGCCGGGGTCGTCGGCGTCGAAGCCGTCCACGTCGTCGACGCCGTCGTCGTAGTCGCCCAGGTCGTCGGGGCCTTCGGATGCCTCGGGGGTGAACGTGGCGTTCCCGAAGTCGGCCTCCTCGAAGGAGGGGGAGCCGAAGCCGTCGGGCCCGTCGGGCGACTCGGGGGTGCCGAGGGACTCGGTCTCGAAGCCCTCGCCGAACGCGGCGTCGTCGTCGACGTCGAGCACCGACACCTCACCGGTGCCGAAGTCGCCGTCGTCGTCGAGGTCGGCGTCCAGGGCGTCGACCGGGTCGGCGACCGCGTCGAAGTCCTGGGTCACGTCGCCGAAGGCGCCGCCCTCGACGTCGTCGTCCAGGTCGTCGACCGGCGACGGGGGGACGCTCGAAGCCGGTGCCGTGGCGGCCACCGCCTGGGCGACGTCGGGAGGCATGGTGTCGGCCACCAGGCCGAACGCCTCCGACAGGTCGTCGGGCGCGACATCCCCGTAGCCGTACTGCTCCAGGTAGGACGAGGGGTCGTGCGTGAACGCGGCCTGTTCAGCCGGGTCCAACACCACATCTCGCAGCACATCGAGCAAGGGCTTGCCCACGTCGGCCTCCAACGACTCTCGTCGTCCCCCGCCGGGGACTGGCTTCAAGCTACGGCGACCCTGCCCCGGGCGGCATCGGGGAAGCCCCCACTCGACCCCCATTCCGACCCGGTCGGGGATCTCCTGGGAAACAAAACAAGCCTAGGTGTTTGACACCGGTCGGCAGATGCCCATCAACTGTTCCGCCGATGCCCACGTCGTTAGTGATCGTTGAGTCCCCGGCGAAGGCCCGCACCATCGGGCGCTTCCTCGGCGACGATTTCGTGGTCGAGGCGTCCATCGGCGCCATCCGCGACCTCGACCCCAAGGGCCTCGCCGTCGACATCGACGACGACTTCCGTCCCAGCTACGTCGTCCCTCCGGGCAAGAAGGACGTCGTCAAGAAGTTGCGAGCCGCGCTCAAGGACGCCGACGAGCTCTATCTCGCAACCGACGAGGACCGCGAAGGAGAGGCCATCGCGTGGCACCTCACCGAGGTGCTCAAGCCCCGGGTGCCGATGCGGCGCATGGTCTTCCACGAGATCACGCGCCAGGCCATCGAGCAGGCCGTCCAGGAGTCACGGGACATCGACCAGGGATTGGTCGAGGCCCAGGAAGCCCGGCGGATCGTCGACCGGCTGTTCGGCTACCCGGTCTCCGAGGTGCTGTGGCGCAAGGTGTCGACGGGACTGTCCGCCGGCCGGGTGCAGAGCCCGGCGGTGCGCCTGGTGGTGGAGCGCGAGCGCGAGCGCATGGCGTTCGTCGCCGCCGGCTACTGGAGCGTGCAGGCGCAGTTCCCGACCGACCCGTCGTTCACCGCCAACCTGGTGCGACTCGGCCAGTCGCGGGTCGCCACCGGCAAGGACTTCGACTCCGGAGGCCGCCTCCAGCGCGCCGACGCCGTCGCCCTCGACGAGGGGTCGGCGCAGGCCCTGGTGGTCGCGGCCCGGCCGGCCACGTTCACGGTCGCCTCCGTCGACGAGAAGCCCTACCGCTCGTCGCCCAAGCCGCCGTTCATCACCTCCACGCTGCAGCAGGAGGGCGGGCGCAAGCTGTCGATGACCGCCCGCGAGGTGATGCGCACCGCCCAGGGGCTCTACGAGCGGGGCTACATCACCTACATGCGGACCGACTCGACCACGCTGTCGGACGAGGCGATCGTGGCGGCCCGGCGGCAGGTGGGCGAGCTGTACGGGGAGAGCTTCCTCCCCGACGCCCCGAGGACGTATCGCAAGAAGGTCAAGAACGCCCAGGAGGCGCACGAGGCCGTCCGCCCCGCCGGCGACCGCTGGCGGACCCCCGACCAGCTCAACGGCGAGCTGCGGGGCGCCGACCTGCGGCTCTACGAGCTGATCTGGAAGCGGACGCTGGCCTCCCAGATGGCCGACGCCCGGGGCATGTCGGTGTCGGTGCGCATCGAGGCGCCGGTGTCGGTCACGCCGCTGCAGGCCACCACGCTGGTCGAGACGCTCGCCAACAGCATCGACGGCGCCGGCACCCTCGTCACCGAGTGGGGCGCGTCGGGCCGGACCATCACGTTCCCGGGCTACCTGCGGGTCTACGTGGAGGGCTCCGACGACCCCGAGGCCGACCTCGACGACCGGGAGCGCGTGCTGCCGACCGTCGCCGTCGCCGACGTGCTGCCGGAGCCGGGTGTCGAGCCCAACGACCACACCACCCAGCCGCCTGCCCGCTACACCGAGGCCTCGCTGGTGCGACGCCTGGAGGAGCTGGGCATCGGCCGGCCGTCGACCTACGCCTCGATCATGCAGACGATCCAGGACCGCGGCTACGTGTGGCGCAAGGGCCAGGCGCTGGTGCCGTCGTGGACCGCGTTCGCGGTGATCAACCTGCTGGAAGGCCACTTCTCGGCCGAGGTCGCCTACTCGTTCACCGCCCAGATGGAGGACGAGCTCGACCAGATCGCGGTCGGGTCACGGGAGCGGTCGCCGTTCCTGCGGGCCTTCTGGTTCGGCGAGGAGCCGGCCTCGGTGGGCCTCACCAAGCTGATCGAGCTGGCCAAGGAGAACGCCGACCCGGCCCTGGTCAACGCCATCCCCCTGGGCAAGGACCCGGAGGGCAACGAGATCGTCGTCCGCAACGGGCGCTACGGGCCCTACGTCAAGCGGGGCGAGGACACGGCGTCGGTGCCCGAGGACCTGGCGCCCGACGAGCTCAACATCGACAAGGCGCTGGAGCTGCTGGCGGCCCCCAAGGGCGACACGCCCATCGGCCAGGCGCCCGATGGCCTGCCGGTGTACGTGAAGTCCGGGCGCTACGGCCCCTACGTGCAGCTCGGCGACGCCGACACCCTGCCCGAGGGCCAGAAGCCGAAGATGGCGTCGCTGTTCAAGACGATGACGCCCACGTCGGTCACGGTCGACGAGGCCCTGCAGCTGCTGACGCTGCCGCGGGCGGTGGGCAGCGACCCCGAGACCGGAGAGCCCATCGAGGCGCTCAACGGGCGGTTCGGGCCCTACCTGCGCAAGGGCAGCGACAGCCGGTCGCTGGGCTCCGAGGACGAGCTGTTCACGGTCTCGCTCGACGACGCCCTGCGGCTGTTCGCCGAGCCGAAGCGCCGGGGGCGGGCCGCGGCCGCGCCGCCGCTGCGGGAGCTGGGCAACGACCCGGTGAGCGACAAGCCGATGGTCATCAAGAGCGGCCGCTACGGCCCCTACGTGACCGACGGCGAGACCAACGCGTCGCTCCGCGAGCGTGACGGCGACAAGGTCGAGGAGCTGACCGACGAGCGGGCGGCCGAGCTGCTGCAGGCCCGCCGCGACGCCGGCCCGTCCACCGGTCGGCGCCGTCCCGCCAAGAAAGCCGCTGCGAAGAAGACCGCCGCCAAGAAGGCCGCGGGGACGAAGAAGGCCGCGAAGAAGACGGTGGCGAAGAAGTCGGCCGCCAAGAAGTCGGCGGCCAAGAAGTCGTCCGGCTGAACCCGAGTCTCCTGTGGTCGGTCCGGCGAGGACGAGTCGTCTGTGGTCGGAGACCGACCACAGACGACTCAGGTCTTGTCGGGCGACCACGGATGACTCGGGTCGTCATGGGGTAGGTGCAGGTCGGCGGGGATCACCGCGGGTGGTCGGGAAGCCTCTAGGTTCGTGAGCTGATGGAGAACCCGGACCCCACGGCGGAGCACGCCCAGGAGCACACGGTCGAAGACCCGTCTGCCCTGGTCGCGAAGCTGCGGGCGCTGCGGTCCAGCAGTCGGGCGCCCGGCGCGGCCCCGGTCGACGAGAAGGCCGACTTCCGCTCCCGCGTCTTCGGGTCGCCCGCCTTCTTCCGGCTGTGGGGCGCCCAGGTGGCGGCGTCGACCGGCGACTGGCTCGGGTTCTTCGCCATCCTCGCCCTCGCCAGCCGGCTGGGGCTGGCGTCGGGGCAGACGGGCACGTCGATCGGCCTGGTCATGGCGGCGCGCATCGTGCCGGGGCTGTTCTTCTCGGCGCCGGTGGGTGCGCTGATCGACCGGCTCGACCGCAAGCAGGTGATGGTCGTCACCATGCTGGTGCGGGCGGGTGTGGTGGCGACGCTGCCGTGGGTCGACTCGGTGCTCGGCCTGGTGTTCGCCTCCTTCGTGCTGGAGATGGCGGCGATGATGTTCCAGCCGGCCAAGGACGCCACGGTGCCCAACCTGGTGCCCGCCGACCGCCTGGCGTCGGCCAACTCGCTGGGCCTGGTGGCCGCCTACGGGACGTTCCCGGCCGCGTCGATCCTGTTCGCCCTGCTGGCGAAGGTGGCCGAGTGGCTGGGCGACGTCAGCTTCCTCGACTACCTCAAGACCTCCCAGGAAGCCGTCGCCTTCTACGTCCAGGTGGGGTTCTACCTGCTCGCGGCGCTGGTGATCGCCCGGATGGCGGTGCCGAAGGACCAGGTGCGGGTGCGTCCCCACGACGAGGCGACGATCGACCTGGGCGCGGTCTTCACCGACATCAAGGAGGGGTGGCACTACGCCTTCATCACTCCCGTGGTGCGGGCCGTGAACGTGGGCCTGGCGGTGGGGCTGATCGGCGGCGGGATGCTGGTGCCGCTGGGGCAGACGTTCGCCAAGGACGTGCTGAACGCCGGGCAGGGCGGCTACGGCGTCTTCGTGGCCGCGCTGGGTGTGGGAGTCGGGGCCGGGATCATCGGGGTGTCGGCCCGGCAGCGGAAGCTCCACCTCGAGCGCGCGTTCGTGATCTCCGTGTTCGGGGCGGGGATCGCCCTGCTGGTGGGCGTGTCGACGTGGACGCTGGGGCTCGCCGCGCTGTCGGTCGCGGTCATGGGCGTGTTCGCCGGGTCGTCCTACGTGGTGGGCTACACGCTGCTCCAGGAGAACGTCGACGACGAGCTGCGGGGCCGGGTCTTCGCCGGGACCTACATCATCGTGCGGCTGGCGGTGCTGCTGTCGATGGCGGTCGGGCCGTTCCTGGTCGACGTGTTCGACGGCGTGTCCGACCGCATCGCCGGCGACGACCAGCAGGTCCACCTGCTGGGCATCGACATCGGCGTCCCCGGTGTGCGGCTGACCCTGTGGTTCGCCGGGATCATCATGCTGGGCGCCGCCGTCCTGTCCGCCCGCTCCCTGTGGGAGGCCCGTGCGCTGCGCGGGGCCCTCGCCGGCACCGTCCCGCCTCCCACCTCGGCCGGGAGCTCGGGGGGCTCGGCTTCGGCTTCGGAGCCGCCGGCAGCGCCAGGGGCGTCGGAGGCGTCGGGGCCGACCGAGGGGACCGAGGCGACCGAGGCGACCGAGGCGACCGAGACCGAGTCCACGAGGGCGAGCAACCTGTGAGAGGGCGGTTCCTGGCGTTCGAGGGCGGGGAGGCGAGCGGGAAGTCGACGCAGTCGTCCCGGCTGGCGGCCCGGTTGGACGCCGTGCTCACCCGGGAGCCCGGTGGCACCGCGGTCGGCGCCCAGCTGCGGGGGGTGCTCCTCGACCCCGTCACCCAGCTGGACGACCGGGCCGAGGCCCTGCTCATGGCCGCCGACCGGGCCCAGCACGTCGCCGAGGTGGTGGATCCGGCCCTGGCGTCGGGACGCCACGTGGTGACCGACCGCTACGCCGGCTCGTCGCTCGCCTACCAGGGCTTCGGCCGGGGGCTGCCGCTCGACGAGGTGCGCCGGCTGTCCGAGTGGGCCACCGGCGGCCTCTGGCCCGACGTGACCGTGCTGCTCGACGTGCCCGTGGAGCTGGCGGCGTCGCGGCTCACCGGTCGCCCGGACCGGTTGGAGGCCGCCGGCGCCGACTTCCACTGCCGCGTCCACGACGGGTTCCGGCAACTGGCGCGGGAACACCCCGACTCGTGGGTGCTCGTGGATGGCACGCTGGGGCCCGACGATGTCGAGAAGCTCGTGTGGGCCGCGGTCGCGGAGCGCTGCCCCGATCTGAGGAGTTGACCGTGACGGTCGTAGAGGGCGTGCAAGGCCTGGACGTGTGGGGCGACGTGGTCGGCCAGGACGACGCGGTCCGCCAGCTGGAGGCCGCGGTCGAGCACCCGGTGCACGCCTACCTGCTGCTGGGCCCCTCGGGGTCGGGCAAGCGGGCGCTGGCCCGGGCCTTCGCCGCCCGGCTGCTCTCGGTCGGGTCGACGGGCGCCGACGCCGAGCGCCACGTCCGCCTCGCCCTGGCCGAGCACCACCCCGACCTGCGGGTCGTCGTCCCCGAGGGCATGACGTTCCGACGGATCGACGCCGAGAGCCTGGCCCACCACGCCACCCTGTCGCCGGTCGAGGGCAATCGGAAGGTGGTGGTCGGCGTCGGTTGTGAGTCGATGGAGGAGGAGGCGGCCGGCGGGCTGCTGAAGGTGGTCGAGGAGCCGTCGCCGTCCACGGTGTTCGTGCTGCTGGCCACGGAGGTCGAGCCGGAGCTGGTGACGATCGCCAGCCGTTGCGTCCGGATCGTGCTGCACCCGCTGGCGGCCGAAGTGATCGTGGCCAGGCTGGTGGCCGAGGGTGTCGACCCGGAGGTGGCGGCCTCGGCGGCGTCGGCGGCGGCCGGCGACCTGGAGCGGGCCCGCACGCTGGCCACCGACGACCGCCTGTCGCTGCGGCACAAGGCCTGGTGCGAGCTGCCGTCCCGCCTCGACGGCACCGGTCACCAGGCGTACACGGTGGTCGCCGAGCTGGCGACGATGATCGACGAGGCGCTGGGGCCGCTGCACGACCGGCAGGCGGTCGAGGTCGAGGCGCTGAACGAGGAGATCGAGCGCTACGGCCTGCGGGGTGGTGCCAAGAAGGACCTGGAGGCCCGGCACAAGCGGGAGGTGCGGCGCTTCCGGTCGGCCGAGCTGCGCTTCGGGCTGGCGACGCTGGCGGCCACCTACCGCGACGCTCTGGTGGTGGACGCCCCGGGGCGGGACCCGGAACGCATCGTCGCGGCTCTGTCCCGCATCGACGACGCCGCCCTGGCGCTGGCCCGCTACCCCAACGAAACCCTGCTCCTGCAGTCTCTGGTGGCGCAGCTGCCGTCGTTGCGCTAACGCTGGTTGCTGTGGGAGCGAGCGGGTACGCGACGCGGGTGAAACGCATACTCGTGGCAGTCGACGAGAGTGCCGCCTCGCGGCGCGCCGCCAGCTTCGTGGACGGCTTCTTCCGTGGTGACGACGTGTCGATCACCGCGGTCAACGTGGCCCGGTCCCCGGTTCCGTGGATGGCTCCCGTCCCCTTCGGAGCCGCCTTCACCTGGCCCTACGGCCCGGACGACGGCGACGCGATGGACGCCGCCATCGCCGAGGAAGAGGCGAACGCCACCGCGGTGGCGGCCGCGCAGGCGCCGCACGACGCCGACATCGAGGTGGTGTTCGGCGAGACGGTGGAGGCGATCGTCAAGGCTGCCGAAGACGAGAACGCCGACCTGGTGGTGGTCGGCTCCAACGACAAGGGCTTCCTGCAGCGGCTGCTCGACGGGTCGGTGTCGCAACGGCTGACCCGACAGTCGACCCGCCCGGTGCTGGTGGTGCCGTGAGGCGGGGGATGGTGGTGCGGTTGGCGGCGCCCGCGCTGCTGGCCCTGCTGGTGGGTGGTCCGTCGGCCTGTGGCGACGACGATGGCGACGACCCGGACGACAGCGCCGCGGAGATCCTCGACAGCGCCGCCGCCCGGTCGCTGACCGAGGTGCTGCGGGCGTTGCTGGTGGTCGACGAGCTGGGCGAGGGCGAGCACCGGCGTGACGTCGCGGTGATCCAGGAGACGATCGACGACCTACCGGAGCCCTTCGAGCCCGACGTCCAGGGCCTCACCGATGCCGACGGCGACGGTCAGGACGACGACGGCAAGGTCGAGGTCCGCGTCGACGACGAGATCGCCTGCCTCTCCATCGCCGAGGACGACTCCGTCGACGTCACCGGCGGCGCCTGCTAGCCCCCGAAAACGTAATGCGCCCCCAGATGACCGTATCTGGGGGCGCTGTCCTGCGTACCTGGCACCCTACTCCCCCCACCCCACCCCGTTCTCGCCACCCCAGTGGCCCATCTCGCCTGCGAGGGCCCGGCTACCCGCTGCTATTGTCGCCCTCCGCGCCCGAGTAGCTCAGACGGCAGAGCAGCTCACTCGTAATGAGCAGGTCAGGAGTTCGATTCTCCTCTCGGGCTCCACTCGCAGGACAGCCGCCGGAGCGCGGTACGAGGCATCGTGATATCGGCTGGACTTGGGTTAGCTCTCATCAGCGTTGTCGGCATTCTGTGTCATCGTGAGACGGCGAAGTCGTCCTCCTACTACGCCAGGATTTACCCTCCGATCCGACTGGCGTTAGCGATCCTGGGTTCCGTTGGCCTGCTCCTTCTCATTGGGGGACTTCTGGCGAAGCTCCTCTCGAACGTCGGTTAGGCGCAACCGACGACAGCACCCTGGAACAGCTTGATGCCGACCGTGAGCTCGTGGATATCGCCAAACGCCCGCAAGGGGGAGCCGAGCGGCATCGCCGGACGGGGCCTGTTCGCAGTGGCGCCGATCCGGGCCGGCGAGGTGGTGGCGGTCAAGGGCGGTCACCTCGTCGACAGCCACGCGCTGCTCGCGCTGCCCGAGAGGCTCCGGAACTCGGAGATCCAGATCGCCGAGGGCCTGCACCTCGTCGCCCTCACCGAGAACGAGTACGAGCCGGTGATGCTGTTCGTCAACCACTCCTGCGAGCCCAACGTCGGGTTCGCCGGCAACGTCGTGCTGGCCGCCATGCGCGACGTCGAGCCCGGCGAGGAGCTCACCACCGACTACGCCCTCTTCGACACTCCCGCGGCCGGCACCACCATGACCTGCTCGTGCGGCACGCCGAGCTGCCGCGGCACGGTCACCGGCGACGACTGGCGCGTCCCCGCCCTCCGCACCCGCTACGCCGGCTGGTTCTCCCGCTACCTCGAGGACCGCCAGAAGGCCCTCGACCCGCCGGTGCCCACGGTGAGCGAGCTGTCCGGGGAGCCGGACGTGGTGGCGCCGGACGGGGCGGACGTGCGGGTGCTGGGTGGCGTCGGGCGAGGCGGGATGGCGCACTTCGAGCTCGCCGCCGGGCAGGTGTCGGTGCCGGTACGGCATCGCACGGTGGGCGAGATCTGGTACTTCGTGGACGGGCGGGGCGAGATGGCGCTCCGCCACGGCGACGTCGAGGAGGTCGTCGCCGTCGGGCCCGGGATGTGCGTCACGATCCCCGTCGGGACCCGGTTCCAGTTCCGGGCGTCCGACGCCGGGCCCCTCGCCGCCGTCGG
This sequence comes from Acidimicrobiales bacterium, assembly GCA_035316325.1. Taxonomy (NCBI): domain Bacteria; kingdom Bacillati; phylum Actinomycetota; class Acidimicrobiia; order Acidimicrobiales; species Acidimicrobiales bacterium. The sequence continues at coordinate 23,256 of DATHJB010000011.1, read as the reverse complement.
GGTGACGATGCCGCCGTGGCCGGGCGACGGCGAAGCCGTGCGGGCCGACGGCCCCTGGGCGCCGACAATGCCGCCCGGGCCCGGCCTGGCCGATCACTACGATCCCCCGCATGGTTGACACCGAGAGGTATGCGACGAGCTTCGCGATGCTCGACCGGGACGGCGACGGGCTCGTCTCCGCGGCGGAGTTCAAGGAGCTCATGGGGACCATCGGCGTGACGTTCACCGACGAGACCGCGGCCAAGGCCATCGAGATGATGGACGTGGACGGTGACGGGCTCGTGTCGCTGGAGGAGCTGGCGAGGTACATGAGCCTGCCGCACGTGAACCCCGACGCCGATGGCCCGACCAGCCCCGACGCCGCCCCCGCCGACGACGCGCAGAGCCCTTGAACCTGCGCCGGCTGTGCGTGTTCTGCGGGTCGTCGTCGGGCAACGACGACGGCACCGTCGACCTGGCCCGCACGCTGGGGCGGCTACTGGCCGAGCGCGGCGTCGGGCTCGTCTACGGCGGCGCCCAGGTCGGCCTCATGGGTGAGGTGGCCGACGCCTGCCTGGGCCACGACGGGCACGTCACCGGCGTCCTCCCCGCCGGCCTGTTCAGCCGGGAGGTCCCCCACCACGGCCTGTCCGAGCTGCACGAGGTCCCGTCCATGCACGAGCGCAAGCAGCTCATGTACGACCTGGCCGACGCCTTCGTCGCCCTGCCCGGCGGGCTCGGCACCCTGGAGGAGCTGGCCGAGGTCGCCACCTGGAGCCAGCTCGGCCTGCACAGCAAGCCCGTGGTCCTGCTCGACGTCGACGGCTTCTGGGATCCCCTGGTCGACCAGCTCGACCGCATGGTGACCCAGCACTACCTCGAGCCCGCCAACCGGGCGATCATCCAGCGCGCCCGGTCGCCCGAGGAGGCGCTCGACGTCATCGCCACCACCGAGCCCGTGTGGGCCGAGAAGTGGATCACCGACGGCGAACGCTGAGCGGCCCGACCCGGCCCGACCCGGCCCCGCCCAGCCCGACCCGGCTCAGGGCCAGGCGTGCCAGCCCGTGATGTCGACGGCGAGCACGGGGCCGGCCGGTGGGTTGCGGCGGTACTGCGGGTACTTGGCGGTCAGCATGGCGAGGGCGCGGCGCGGCTCGTCGCCGGCGCCGTCGTAGATGACGCGGCCGGTGCCGTCGAGGCGCACCCACCACAGCCGTGCCCAGTCGGCGGCGTAGTGGTCGACCAGGAGCGACGTGGCCGGGTGGGCCTCGACGTTGGCCAGCCGCCGCAGCCGGCGGGTCGACTTCGGCTTGCTGTCGACGGCGCTGTAGAGGACCTCCCGGTCGAGGTCGACGGCGAAGCAGCACGGCACGAGGTGCGGCCGCCCGTCGGCGGTGACCGTCCCCAGCCGCCCCACCGGCGCCGTCGCCACCCGGCGCCGCATCGTCGCCTCCTCCACGCAGGGAGGCTACCGACCGGACAGGAGGGCACACCGGACCCGCAGGACACGCCCTCGGGGTCAGGGGTTGGTGGCGCCGTGGAGGCCGGCCTCGTCCATCCACACGAAGACGCCGCCGGCGAGGGCACCGATGGCGTCGTCGGCCCGCAGCGGCGTCGGTTGCGCCTCACCGCCCACGCTGCAGGGCTCGGTGAGGTCCTCGCCGACCCGCTCGAAGCCCTGGTAGCCGTAGAAGTTGGCGGCGAAGCACCAGCCCACGTCGTCGCCGTCGACGGCCAGCGCCTCGCCGGTCTCGACGTCGACCCCGAGCAGGCTCCCGTCGTCCCTGGTCACCGCGAACGTGGTCCGGCCGAGGCGGACCAGGTGGCCGGCCGGGTCGAACATGGCCGAGGACCGACCGAGATCGACCGTCCAGGTCGCCGTGCCGCTCGCCGGGTCGAAGCCGCGCATCGCGCCGCTCTCGACGTCGTAGCTCTGGGGCACGTCGTCCTCGAAGTGGGCGCTGGCGTCCCACTCGCAGAGCAGCCACGGCGGGCCGTCGCCGACGACGAGCCGCAGGCTGACGAGCCGTCCGCAGGCCTGGTCGCCCGGCTGGAGCCAGCGGGTGGCCCCGGTGACGGCGTCGATGCCGGCCGTCTGCACGTTCACGAACTGCCGGTCGCCGTCCGGCGGGAAGTCGACCACGGGGCCGAGCGTCCCGACGATGAGGCCCTCACGGGTCGGGCGGAACAACCAGCCGTTGTCCGGGCTGACGTCGGCCCCACCGAACAGCTCGCTCGGCGGTCGCTGCCACACGACCTCGCCGTCGAGGACGAGGGCGATCTCGCCGCTCTCGGTCAGATCGAAGAGCCCGGCGCCGAGGTAGCGGCCGTCGATGGGTGCCTGCTCAGGGGCGGCGGGTACCCGCGCCAGCGTCTCGATCGGCGGTCCGGCGCGGGTGAGCCCCCCGGTGTCGGGGTCGAGCTGCCACTGGCCGGCGTGCTCGCCGGTGCCCTCGGCGGTGACGCAGATCCCGTCCCGGGCGTCGAAGCCGCAGGGCCGGGGCTGGTCGCTGAAGCCCTCCGACGCCGGTGGGCTGGTCCACTCCACCTCGCCGGTCACCGCGTCGACGGCCTCGACCACGTCGCCCCGGCCCTCGGGGTGCTGCGCCAGGTGGACGACGGTCCCGCCGTCGACGAGCGGCGTGAAGGCCACGCCCAGGGTGACGTACGACGCCGTCGACGGCCGGCGCCACAGCTCGTCGCCGCTGGCCGAGTCGTAGGCGGCGAGCGCCAGGCCGTCCCCGTCGACCGCCAGCGCCACCACCAGGTCACGGCCCAGCACGGCCTGCGGGCGGGTGGCGAAGTGCACGCCCTCGGTCGACCAGGCCAGGTCCATCGGGGCCCGGGCCTCGTTCACGAACTCGCGCTCCGGCGTCGACGCCTGCTCCGACAGCGCGTCGGTCGGCGTCGCACAGGCGCCCGCCACGAGCCCTCCCGCCGACGCGACCATCCACCGAACCGCCCTCGCCCGCCATAGCCCCACAGGGGACTTGTAGCACGGTGGTCCACGTCACGTCCGGTCGCGGCGGCGACGGCGATGAACCGGCAGTGCGGCCAAGTGTTCACCTCCGGGGCAGGTGGTGGTCACCGGTGGTTCAGAGCGACTGGCTTGACTGCCCCCCAGTTCGGGGCGGACGACGGACGGAGGGCAGGACGATGGCGAGGGCGACGAGGCACGGCCGGACGCGCACGGGGGTGGCGCTGCTGACCGCGACGGTGCTGGGCACGCTGGCGGTGTGGCTGCCCGGCGGGCCGGACGCCGGAGCGACGGCGACGGGGCCGACGCACGGCGGCGACGAGGAGTTCCGGCGCATCGCCACCTTCCCGGTCTTCAGCAACAACGCCGACCCGTCCGAGGAGACCGTCGCCGAGATCGTCGACGCCACGCCCGACGGCAAGACGCTGGTGTACACCGACGCCATCGTCGGGCAGGTCGGCCTGGTCGACATCGCCGACCCGGCCCGGCCCCGCGCCAAGGGCACCGTCCCGGTGGACGGCAGCCCCACGTCGGTGGCCGTCACCGGCCGCTACGCCCTGGTGCTGGTCGACACCAGCCCGTCGTTCACCGAGCCGAGCGGGCACGTCGCCGTGCTCGACCTGGCCAGCCGCACGATCGTCGCCACGCTGCCGCTGGCCGGCCAGCCCGACTCCATCAAGGTGAGCGGCGACGGGCGCTACGCCGCGATCGTCATCGAGAACCAGCGTGACGAGGACGTCACCGTCGACGGCGTGGAGGGCGGCCTGCCCCAGGCACCGGCCGGCCTGCTGCAGATCCTCGACCTGCGCCGGGGCGACCCGGGCGGCTGGGGCCTCCGCAGCGTGGACCTCACCGGTCTCGCCGCCTACGCCCCCGACGACCCCGAGCCCGAGCTCGTCGACATCGACGGCCAGAACCGGGCCGCCGTGACGCTCCAGGAGAACAACCACATCGCCATCGTCGACCTGCGCCGCGGCACGGTGACCGACGACTTCCCGGCCGGCACCGTCGACCTCGAGGGCATCGACACCGAGGACGACGGTGTCATCGACCTGTCGGGATCCCTGGACGACGTCGCCCGCGAGCCCGACGCCGTCGCCTGGCTCCCCGGCGGGAAGCTGGCCACCGCCAACGAGGGCGACCTGTTCGGCGGCAGCCGCGGCTTCAGCATCTTCGACTCCCGGGGCCGCGTGCAGTTCGACAGCGGCAACACCCTCGACGAGCTCGCCGTGCAGCACGGCCACTACCCCGACAGCCGCTCCGACGCCAAGGGCACCGAGCCCGAGGGCGTCGAGTACGGCCGCTTCGGCCGCGACGACCTGCTGTTCGTCGGCTCCGAGCGGGGCAACTTCGTGGCGGTCTACGAGCTGCCCGACGACGACGATCACGACGATCACGGGCGTGGCCGCGGTCGGCCCGCCGAGCCCCGCTTCTCCCAGCTGCTGCCCGCCGGGATCGGCCCGGAGGGGCTGCTGGCGATCCCGTCCCGCGACCTGTTCGTCGCCTCCAGCGAGACCGACGACCCGCCGAACGGCATCCGCACCTCCATCTCGATCTACCAGCGCACCCGGCACGGCGCCTCGTACCCGCAGGTGGTGTCGGCCGACGGTCCCGACGGCCGGCCGATCCCGTGGGGCGCCATGTCCGGCCTCGCCGCCGACCCCCGCCGGTCCGAGACCCTCTACGCCGTCTCCGACTCGGCCTACACCGACGGCCGCATCTTCACCCTCGACGTGGGCCGCACGCCCGCCACCGTCCGCGCGGCGACCTCGGTCACCGGCGGCACCGGCGGCTGGGACTTCGAGGGCATCGCCCTGGCCCCGGACGGCACCAGGTGGCTGGCCAGCGAGGGCAACGCCAGCGACAGCGTGCCCAACCGCCTGGTGCAGGTCGACGCCGCGGGCACGGTGCTCGCCGAGGTGGGCCTGCCCGCCGAGGTGCTCGCCTGCCGCCAGGCGTCCGCCAACCGCGGGTCCCTGGGCAGCGGCTTCGAGGGCCTGGCCGTCCAGCAGGACCGTCGCGGCGACGGCTACGTCCTGCAGGTCGCCCAGCAGCGGGGCTGGGACTACACGACGCCCGGCTGCGAGGCGCTCGACGACGACCCGACCGGCGCCGACGCCGGCGAGCCCCGCTCGACCCGGGTCTGGACCTACGCCCCGGCGACCGGAGCGTGGAGCCACGTGCCCTACGAGCTGGAGCCGGTGCCGGTCCGGGCCGCCTGGGTGGGCCTGTCGGAGATCGTGACGCTGCCCGACGGGTCGTTCGGCTTCATCGAGCGCGACAACCTCACCGGCGACTTCTCGCAGCTCAAGTGGCTCACCCGGGTCGACCTGTCGGCGCCGGTGACCCGCGCCGCCAAGTCGCGCTTCGACCTGCTGCCCCCGCTGCGGGACGGCAACGGCTGGATCGGCGACAAGCCCGAGGGCTTCACCGTCGCCCGCGACGGCCGGGCCTACGTGGTCACCGACAACGACGGCGTCGACGAGTCGAGCGGCGAGACGAACCTCCTCCGCCTGGGCGACTGGCGGTCGCTCTTCCGCCGCTGACATCCCCGCCGGAGGTGCAGCGGGAGCGGACCTGCTGCACCTCCGCACCAGGCGCCCGAGATCAGTCGGTGACGGGCGAGGCCAGCACGGCCAGCACTCCGAAGTGGTCGGTGGGCCACACGCCGTCGACCGGGGCGTCGGCCACGACCTGGCATTCGACGGGACGGCCGGCGCCGGAGCGGCCGTGGAAGCCGGAGAAGACGTAGTCGATGCGGCGGTCGGGCTCCTGGTCGAGGGCGGCGTGGGGGTTGCGGTTCGACCAGGTGAGCCCCGGACCGCCGTCGCCCGCCAGGCGCCAGGCGTCCTGCAGGTAGGTGCTGGCGCCGTCGAGCGTGGCGAGCCCGCAGAGGTAGCGGACGACGGTCGAGTCGGGCTCGGCGTTGAAGTCGCCGGCCACGACCGGGCCGAGGGCCGCCTCCGGGTCGGCCCGGGCCGACACGAACCGCATCAGCTCCTGCACCTGGCGCTCCCGCAGCGCGGCGTCGTGGAGCTGCCAGGCGAGGTGGGTGGAGAAGACGTCGACGCCGCCGGTGCGGGCGTGCACGACCACCCGCTGCACCTCCAGGTCGTCGGCCACGTAGGGCAGCTCGACACCGGCCGTGGCGTCGACCGGCCGACGGCTGAGCACGGCGTTGCCGGCCCGGAAGCCCTCGCCGACGGTCGCGCCGGCGTAGGCCACCGACCAGCCGCCCAGCTCGGCGGCCAGCCACTCGGCCTGGTTGCCCTGCTCGGTCTCGACCACCTCCTGCAGGCACACCACGTCGGCCTCCGCCTCCCGCAGCACGGCGACGATCGCCCCTCGCCGCGCCCGCCAGTCGGCACTGAGGTTCCAGATGTTGAGCGTGACGACCCTCAACATGCCAGTGACCTCAACAGCAGCTCGTAGTCGGACAGCCCGGGCACGGCGGCGCCGTCGACCTTGCCGGCGTCGTCCCAGCGGCGCAGCGCCACGGCGTCGCGCCACCCGGCGACCGCCTCGAACGCGGTCACCTCGTCGCCCGACATCGGGCCACCCTGCCGCCGCAGGCTCCGCACCGACCCCGCCGACAGCCCCGCCGCGTACGACGGCTCGACCGCGCACAGGTACCGCTTGGCGGCGACGTGCAACCCGATCGGCGCCGTCACCGCCTCCGGGAACAGCGCGGAGAGGAACGCCGGCCCCACCTCCTCGTGCGGCGAGGCCGCGTCGCCCCGCAGCTCCAGCAGGTGGCCCACGTCGTGCAGCAGGGCCGCCGCGACGACCGCGTGCGCAGCGCCCGCCGACACTGCCGACGCGGCCGTCTGCAGGGCGTGGTCGAGCTGGGCGACCGCCTCGTCGTAGCGCTCCCCGCCCCAGCGGTGGTAGAGCGACAGGACCTCGTCGACGGTGGTCACGGCTCCGCGCGCTCTCAATGGATCACCGACAGGTGCTCGTGGACCGACCGCACCGCCGTGGAGCCCTCGCCGACGGCCGCGGCCACCCTCTTGATCGACCCGGCGCGCACGTCGCCAGCGGCGAACACGCCCGGCACGTTGGTCTCGTAGGGGAGCGGGTCGCGGCCGAGGGCGTCCCAGCCGAGGCCGAGGTCGGCGGGCCCGAGGTCGCGGTCGGTGCGCACGAAGCCCTTGTCGTCGGTGGCCAGGCAGCCGTCGAGCCACGACGTGGCCGGCACCGCGCCGATGAAGCAGAACACGGCCGCCAGGTCGAGCCGCTCCCGCGACCCCGTGGCCGTGCGCTCGACCGTGACCGCGGCGAGCCGGCCGTCGCCGTGCAGCTCCCGCACCTGGGTGCGCGGTTCCACCGTGATCCGGGGGTCGCTGTCGATCCGATCGATCAGGTAGCGGCTCATCGACGACGCCAGCCCGTCGCCACGGATCAGCACGTGCACCTCGCAGCCCTTGCCGGCCAGGAACAGCGCCGCCTGCCCGGCCGAGTTGCCGCCGCCGATCACCCCGACCCGCGCCCCCGCCCACAGCCGGCCCTCCGTCTGCGTGGCGGCGTAGTGGATGCCGTTGTTCTCGCGCTCCGCCCAGCCCGGGACGTCGGGACGCCGGTACTGCGCCCCGGTGGCGACGATCACCGCCCGGGCGGGCACCTGGCTGCCGTCGGCCAGCTCGAGCACGTGCCAGCCGGCGTCGGTCCGCAGGGAGACCACCTCGCACGGGTTGGTGATGCGGGCGCCGAGCCGCTGGGCCTGGGTGGACGCCCGGTCGGCCAGATCGTTGCCCGACACCCCCTGGGGGAAGCCGAGGTAGTTCTCGATGCGGCTCGACGTGCCCGCCTGGCCGCCCACCGCCACGGCCTCCAGCGTGACCGTGCTGAGTCCCTCGGAGGCGCCGTACACGCTGGCTGCGAGCCCGGCCGGGCCGGCACCGACCACCACCAGGTCGAACGACGAGCCGGGCACCTCCCGGTAGGTGAGCCCCAGGTGCTGGGCCAGCTCGCCCGGCGTCGGCCGGTGCAGGATGGCGGTGGCGCTCACCACCACGGGTGCGTCGGTGAGCCGGCAGCCCCACCGGGCCAGGAGCTGCTCGGGATCGTCCTCCTCGTCGAGGTCGACCCAGGCGTGCGGGATGCCGCTGCGCACCAGGAACCCCCGCAGTACGAGCGTCTCGGGGGAGAACTGCGACCCCAGCACCCGCAGGCTGCCGACGCCCTCCCCTGCGCGGAGCATGTGGCGGCGGGCGATGAAGGCGCCCACGATCACGTCGGCCAGCTCGCCCTCGGTGGCCAGGAGCCGCCGCAGCTCCGGCCGGGGCACGGCGAGGATGCGGCCCGCCTCGCGCACCCGGGCCGTGAGGAACACCCGCTGCTCGGTGATCATGTTGAACTCGCCGATGAACCGGCGGGGCCCGTGCGACACGACCACCACGGGATCGTCGGACGACCCGCCGATCACGTCGACCCTCCCCGACAGCACGACGATGAAGTCGTAGGAGCTGTCACCCGGACGGAACAGCACGTCGCCGGCCGCCACATCGCGCTCGGAGCCGTGGCGCCGCAGCACGTCGAGCTGCTCGTCGTTCAGCTCGACACCCGGCACTCCGTCGTCTTCCGGCAAGGCCCAATCGCTCACACGGGCAGTCTCGCAGCACCCTGTGACAATCAAGCCAGGGCCGCCGCCGACGCCGCGACCGCGGGGCGTGGTGACGCACCGCCACGCAAGGTGTGCTGTGATAGCGCCGTGGCGGGGGACAGGCGAGCGAAGGATCCCGGGCTGCCGCTCGGCGACGGTGCCCTCGTGCGCGCCGCCGCACGGCGTGACGGCCAGGCCTTCGGGCAGCTGTTCGACCGCTACCTGTCGCTGGTCTTCGACACCGCCTGGCAGGTGCTCGCCGACCGCGAGGCCGCCGCCGAGATCACCCGCGACACCTTCGCCGACGCCTGGTTCGAGATGCACACCGTGCAGCCGGAGGGTTTCCGGGCCTGGCTGTTCGACCGCACCCGGGCCCGCGCCTTCGACTGGCTGGCCGTGCACGAGCCCCAGCGCCACGTCGCCGCCGGTGCCCCGACCGCGCCCGCCGAGCCGATCGGCCCCGTGCTCCGCTCCCGCATCGTCGCCGCCCTGGAGGCGCAGGGCGTGGCGATGAAGGCAGCGGCGTCGCCCGGCTGGTGGCGCTCCAACAAGGAATCGCCGTACTCGACCGTCGTGCCCGGAGCCGCCGGTGCCGGCGCGGCCCACGCCGCGCCCGCGCAGCCGCCCCTGACCCGCGCTCGCGAGGCGCTCGTCGGCCTGTTCGGCAGCACCCGTGGGCGGTTGGGCGCCGGGGCCGCCGCCCTGGTGCTGGTGCTGGTCGCGGTAGCCGGTGTCGTGATCTTCACCGGCGACGGCGGCGACCCGACCGAGGCCGCGTCCGCCACCGCCCCGCGCCCGGCGCCGACCACGTCGACCACGACCAGCACCACGACGTCGACCAGCACCACCAGCACGACCACGACGACGTCGACCACCACGACCACCACCGAGCCGCCGACCACCACGTCACCCCCGACCACCGCCCGGCCCGCACCGCCCCCGCCGGCGCCGACCACGACCACCAGCACGGATCCCGGGCCCGAGCCGGTGATCCTCTGGTTCGACGGCGACTACGGCGGAGATCGCAGGTGCCCGGACAGCCCCGACCCGCTCACGCTGCGGTGGAGCACCGTGAACGCGACCAGCGTCCGCATCCGGCCCGAGGGCGGCGACTGGCAAGGCGTGTCGCCCGGCGGCTTCGAGAGCGACGTCGTCTGCTCCAACCACGGCACCCGCTGGTTCATGGAGGCGTTCAACGACGCCGGTGTGGTCACCACGTCCGACTTCGTGCCCCGGGCCTAGTTTTCTTGAACGGATGAGCAAATAAACCGTCTTGGAATTGAAGCTTTCGCAGGGGCAACTGGGCGTAGGTGAGTTTGATGTCATGTCGGTGTGCGCTAGGTTCCCCCACCTATGACCGCCGCCACCAAGAGTGAAGCCGAGGGTGCAGTCCGGCTCTACCTCCTTTATCTCGAAGATCCCGCCAAGCTGCGCGACGAGACCGAGATCCAGAAGAAGACCAAGGCCGTGCTTGATGCCAAGGATCCGATCGACAAGTTGAAGGCGCTCGCCAAGCTGGAGCGGGCCGCCAACATCGACGAGAAGCCGCTGCGGGAGGGATTCGTCGCTCATGCCAAGGCGTGGGCCGACGATCAGGGCATCCCCCCCACCGCCTTCCGTGAGCTGAAGGTGCCCGACGACGTGCTGCGCGCCGCCGGGTTCGACGTTCCCGCCAGCCGTCAACGGGGACGTGCCTCGGCCGGAGAAGGTCGTCAACGCGCCAAAGCCGTTCCGGTGGACGACATCAAAGCGTTCATCCTCAACCAGAAGGGCACCTTCCTCCTGGTCGATGTGATCAACGGCGTTGGTGGCAGCCAGGCCACGGTGCGCAAGGCGATCGACGAGCTGATCGACGGGGGCCAGGTGCAGAAGCTCGGCCCCGTGCCCGACTACCAGGGCCGCGGCCGCGCCCCGTTGCACTACAAGCGCAGCTGACCAGGCAGAAAACCACGAACGGCGGCACCCCGAGAAGAGGGTGCCGCCGTTTGCCGTTGGTTCAGCCCACCAGCACCTTGTCGAGCTTGGTGAACGAGCTCTCCCAACCCTCACGGGCCATCTCCACCATCTCGGCGGTGTAAGGCCCCTGGCGCAGGGTGATCTTCGTCTTGCCGTCGACGTCCTCGAACTCGAGGCGCATGAACATCTCGAGGTCCTCGTAGCCCGGCATGTCCCACTTCTCGCTGCCGACGATGAGCTCGTTGGGGACGAGCTCCTTGAAGGTTGCCTTGGAGGGTGACGCCTGCTCCGGGTCCTCGTCGTTGACCATCGTGAAGTTGTATTTGCCGCCGGGCCGCGGGTCGATGTCGACGGTGTCGCGCGGGACCGACCAGCCGACGGGGCCGAACCACTGCGAGATCTGGTCCGGGTCGACGAAGGCCTGGTACACGAGCTCGCGGGGAGCATCGAAGGTGCGGGTGATGACCAGTTCCTCGGTGGGGGTGGCTGCGTTCATCGGTCTGTCCTCTCCTGTTTGTCGGTCTTGTCGGTCTTGTCGGTCTTGTCGGACTTCTTGTTGTCGTCTGAGGTCTGCTGTTGGATGCGCTTCAGGTGGGCGTCGAGCCGGTCGAAGTTGACGTCCCAGAACTGCCGGTAGCGCTCCATCCAGTCGGTCGCCTCCTTCAGCGGTGCGACCTCCAGGCTGCTGGTGCGCCACTGAGCGGAACGGCTCCGCGAGATGAGCCCAGCGTTGTGCAGCACCTTCAGGTGCCGTGAGATCGCCGGCAGGCTGATGTCGAACGGTTCGGCAAGCTCGGTGACCGTCGCGTCGCCCTCGGCGAGTCGGGCGAGGATCGCCCGTCGGGTGGGGTCGGCGAGGGCCGAGAAGATGACGCTCAGCCGGTCGTTGGCCATGGTGTTTCACCGCATCGTTTCGCTCCGGGGGTGCTTAACTGTGTTGTTAATTAACCGATGTGTGAAACATACAGGATCTCGGCGGCGTGTCAACCCCCTGCGCCCGGAGGCGGCGCGGAGAGGCAGGTAGGCCCTTCATGAGGGCTACGGTGCGACCCCATGCTGGTCGCCTTCTCGATCACGCCCATCGGTGCCGGAGAGGCGGTGGGTCAGCACGTCGCCGAGGCGGTGCGGGTGGTGCGTGCCAGCGGCCTCCCCAACCAGACCGACAGCATGTTCACCACCATCGAGGGTGAGTGGGACGAGGTGATGGCGGTCGTGAAGGCGGCGGTCGACGTGGTGGCCGCCCGGGTGCCGCGCGTGGGCCTCACGCTCAAGGCCGACATCCGTCCCGGTGTCAACGGCGCCTTGGCGTCCAAGGTCGAGACGGTCGACCGCTACCTCGCCGACACTCCTGACCCCAGCGACGTCGGCTCCTCCGGCCCGTAGTCTTCGGGGGATCCACTGCTGGGGGTGGCGAATGGTGGTGTTGTGCCAGAGGTGCGGGGTCGAGCTGCCCGACGGCGCCGCGTTCTGCCGTCAGTGCGGTCGTCGCACCGGTGCGTCGTGGGCGGTGGCGAGCGCTCCGTCGACCGCGTCCACCCACGAGCACGACGGTGGCCGCCGCGCTAGCCGTGACCGCGGTGGCAGCGGTGGCAGTCGTGGCAACGCCCTCAGCGCCCTGGCCGTGTTCTTCGGGGTGGTCGCCGTGGTGAACGTCTTCGCCGGCGTGGCGGCGCTGGTGCTGGCCGCCGGCGCCCGCTTCCGCGACGAGCCCAGCGGCCGCTTCGCGGTCGTCGTCGCCGGCTGCGGCGCCGCCCTCGGCCTCGCCCTCAGGCAGTTGGTCTTCGACGCGGGCTGAGCCACTTGCCGAGGATGCGGCGGTAGGCGGCGTCGTAGCGGTCGTAGTCCTTGCGGAGGGCGTCGCCGGGCCAGTCGGCGGAGAGGAGCTCGGCGGGGAGCAGGGGATCGAGCTGGAAGTGGCGCAGCACGGCGGCGCTGAGGACGAAGCCGTCGCGCAGCGACCCGTGGTCGCCGCCCTCCAGCGGTGCGACGAGCCCGGCCATCTGCCGGCGGAGGTCGTCGGCCTGGGCCGCCCAGGCGTCGAGGTCCCACAGCCGCCCGGCCAGCTCGACCGCGTCCTCGACCGGGAAGGTGCGGAACCACTGCACGTCGGCGTCCGAGTCGGCCACCTCGGGCGGCCCGCCCAGGTTGTCGGGCCGCAGCCAGACGCCCTCCCGCAGCTCTGCCAGGCGGGCCGCCGTGAGCGCCGACCGCAGCGCAGCCCGGTCGGCGGCCGGCCGGCGACGACCCTGCGCGCCGACCACGGCCTGGGCCCAGGCGCCGTCCCAGCGCGGTGCGGTGCGGGCGGCCCGGCTGGCGGTCTGGCGGGCCTGCCGGGCCAGCAGCCGGTCGGCGGCCAGGGCGTAGGACCCGTCGTCGGCCACGACCTCGCCGGCCGCGGTCATGCGCGAGAGGGCGGTGCGGGTGGTGCCCTCGGCGATGCCGAACAGCTCGGTGGTGCGGACCAGCACCTGCACCGGCAGCCGTGGCGGATCGGTGCCGAGGAGCACCGACAGCAGCACGGACCGGGCGGTCAGGGTATTACGCGGTAGCAACATGTGTGGCAGAACTGTATGGTGTGGGGCATGGCGACAGGCGCGGCGACGATCGACCAACCGGTGATCGAGGCTCCGGGGCTCACCATGGTGCCCTCCGCCGACCGGCTGCCCGACGTCCTGCCCACCGAGCGCCTCAACGCCAGGGGCATGCCGGTGCCGGAGCTGCGCGCCGAGCTGCGTCGCATCGACGACCGGCGCAACGTCGGCAGCGTCGTCCTCACCTGGGGCCAGGCCGTCGCCACCATCGCCGTGGCCGCCTGGATCGCCCACCCCGTCGCCTACCTCGTGGCGGTCGTGCTGATGGGCCCGGCCTTCGCCCGCTTCGCCATCATCAGCCACGAGGCCGCCCACAAGCTGCTCTTCACCGACAAGCGGGCCAACGACCTGGTCGGCCGGTGGCTGCTGTCGTACCCGGCGTTCGTGCCGTTCGACGCCTACCGCCGCAGTCACTTCGCCCACCACAAGGAGGAGTTCGGGCCCCACGAGCCCGACCTGAACCTCTACAACGGCTACCCGGTCACGCAGGCCAGCCTGCGCCGCAAGCTGCGCCGCGACGCCGTCGGCATCTCCGGCTGGAAGAACCTGAAGGGCCTGCTGCTCGCCCTGCGCTCGTCGCTCGCCCGACCGCTCGCCCTGCGCATCGTGGCCGCCCAGCTCGCGGTTCTGGCGCTGTTCGCGATCGCCGGCCGACCCGAGCTGTACCTCGTGCTGTGGCTGCTGCCCTGGATGACGTCGTGGCGGGTCATCAACCGGCTGCGGTCGATCGCCGAGCACGGCGGCATGGAGCGCAGCACTGACCGGCGCCGCACCACCCACCACGTCCGCCAGAGCCGGCTCGCCGGCTTCTGGATGGTGCCGCTCAACACCGGCTGGCACCTGGCCCACCACGTCGACATGGGCGTCCCCTGGCGCAACCTGCCCCGGCTCCACGCCGAGCTGGTCGACGCCGGCTGGGTCACCCCGAGCCTCGAGTACCCCGGCTACCGCGCGCTGTGGCGGGCGCTGGCATCCCGCCCCGAGCGCCCCGGGAGTTGACCCCGCCGGCCCGTTCTCAGGCCCAGGTCTTCTTCCAGCGGTGCTTGGGATCGCCGTTGGACTGCTCGCACATGTAGCCCGAGCGGTCGCACGCGTAGCAGCTCCCGCCTTCGCCGAAGCAGCGCCGGCAGCGCACGATGCGCCGTTGGGTCCGGCACGCCTCGCAGTAGGTGCTCACCTTGTCGCCCTTGTACTTCATGTCGTCGGTATGTCACCGCTCCCCGGCGAGGGCGCGGGCGATCGCAGCATCTCCACGAAGTTGCGCAGGGTGGTGGTGATCCCCGGTTGGGCCAGGCCGATGCCGCCGTCGACCACCAGGTCCTGGCCGGTGACGTAGCGGCTCTGGTCGCTCGCCAGGAACAGGATCACGTCGGCCACCTCGTCGGCCGTACCCGCCCGACCCAGCGGCGTCGCCTCCCACGCGGGGTCGAGCGCACCGTCGAGGGCGAACATCGGCTCCGACATCGGCGTGCGGATGATGCCCGGCGACACGCTGTTCACCCGGATCGTCGGCCCGTACTCCTGGGCCGCGCCCCGGGTCAGCGCCACGACGCCGGCCTTGGCCGACGAGTACGCCAGCTCGCCGTAGGTGGGACGGGTGGCGCTGCCCGACGCGTTGTTGACGATCACGCCGCCCCCCGGGTTCGCCATGATGTGGGGCAGCGCCGCCCGCATGGCGTGGAACGTGCCCAGGAGGTTCACCTGCACCAGGCGCTCGAACTGCCGGGGGTCGGTCTCGTGCACCAAGGACAGGCTGCTCAGCCCGGCGTTGGTGACCAGGATCGACAGCCCACCCAGCGCCTCGACGGCCGCGGCCGTGGCAGCGTCGACCGCGGCGGCGTCGCGCACGTCGACGGTGAAGGCTGCGCCGCCGATCGCCGCGGCCACCTCCTGCGCGCCGTCGGCGTTGCGGTCGAGGATCGCCACCCGCGCGCCCTCGGCCGCGAACCGCTCGCACACCGCCCGTCCGATGCCCGACGCGCCGCCGGTCACCACCGCACGCGCGCCCTCCAGGGTCCCCCTCGTCATGCCCGGACGTTAAACGCGAAGAAGTGGCCGGGGCCTTTCGGCTCCGACCACTCCTTCGTGATCTTCACGCTGGTCAGGAGAGTGACGTCTCGGCGAGGTCGTCGTTCCGCTCGAAAGACTGGCTCTGCGGACGCACTCCGTTGGACATGGGGGTGGCACCCAGAGTGGGGGAGTCCATGCTCCTCGACTTCTTGAGCCAAAGCCCGCCCACGACTGCCGCCGCGGCTCCGGATGCGAGTAGGGCAACCCTTCGGATACGCATAACACCGACCGTACCCACAAGGTCACCCGATGTAGTCATCGGGTACCACGCCGAGTGAACTACCTCTGTGGGTGGTCGGCGGTCACGCGGCGGGTGACCAGGGAATCCGAGGTAGAGGAAAATCACGGAACGTGTTATGACATAGGTTCTTATGGGGCATGGGGACTCTGGCGGTCCAGGCTTGGTGGCGACACTTCGCGGCTACTTGCCGCGCGGCAACCTCCTCGATGCCGAGACGTTCCACCGTCGGCACCTCCTGCTGTGCTGGATCCTCGGCCTCCACGTGCCGGCGCTGTTCGCCTTCGGCGTGGCGCAGGGCTACGGCGTCGGCCACTCCGCGCTCGAGGTCACGACCCCGGCGGCGTGCCTGGTGTTCGCCCGCCTGGCGCACAACCGGCGCTTCGCCGCCTTCTTCGCCACCGCGGGCCTGGTGTTCTGCTCGTCGGTGCTCGTGCACATGTCGGGCGGCACGATCGAGGCGCACTTCCACTTCTTCATCCTGATCGGGCTCATCGCCCTCTACCAGGACTGGGTGCCGTTCCTCTGGAACGTGATCTTCACCGTGCTGTCCCACGGCATCGGCAGCGTCATGGATTCGTCGGCGATGTACAACCACTACGCGGCCCAGAACCGGCCGTGGCTGTGGGCGATCATCCACGGCGTGGCGGTGCTGGCGGCGTGCGTCGGCGTGGTCATCTTCTGGAAGCACACCGAGATGGTGCAGCAGCGCAACAGCGGTCTGCTGGCCGACCTCGGCGCCAACGAGGTCGCCGCCGCCCAGGCCGAGGCGCTGCAGCGCCGCACGATGTCGGACCTGCTGGTCAACCTGGCCCGCCGCAACCAGTCGCTGCTCAACCGCCAGTTGGCGCTCATCGCCGAGCTGGAGCAGCGCGAGCGGGAGCCCGAGGCGCTCTCGGAGCTGTTCCAGCTCGACCACCTGGCCACCCGCATCCGCCGCAACGCCGAGTCGCTGCTGGTGCTGTCGGGCGACGACCCGCCCCGCCTGTGGGGCCGGCCCATGCCCCTCAGCGAGGTGGTGCGCGCCGCGGCCGCCGAGGTGGAGGACTACGGCCGGGTCGACGTGCTGGTCAACGACCACATCGAGGTGGCCGGGCGGGCGGTCGCCGACCTGGCGCACCTGCTCGCCGAGCTCATCGAGAACGCCACCACCTTCTCGCCGCCGGGCTCCGTCGTGCGGGTGCGGAGCCACCTGGCGCCGTCCGGCTGGTCGCAGTTCATGCTCAGCATCGAGGACACCGGCATCGGCATGTCGGACGCCGACCTGGCGGAGGCCAACGGGGTGCTGTCCGAGCCCCGCGAGGTCGACATGCGGCGCTCGACGCTCGGGTTCCACGTGGTCAGCCGGCTGGCCCGGCGCTACGACATCGACGTGCGGGTGGCGCCGACGCCCGGCGGCGGCCTGACCGCGCTGGTGACGTTGCCCCACCAGCTGGTGACCGAGCGGCCGGTCGAGACCGTGACGCCGTCGCCGTTCGGCGCACCGACCGAGGTCCCGGCGCCGCCGACCTTCGCGCCGGCCTTCGTCTCGGCGGGCGAGCTGGCGCCGGTCGCCGCGGTCGCCTCGCTCGGGGCTGCCCCCGTCGCTCCGGCCCCGGCTGCTCCGTCCCCGGCTGCTCCGTCCCCGGCCGCCCCTGCCCCGTCCCGGGCCCCGGTCGCCCCGTCCCCGTTCCCGGTGGCACCGGTCGCGCCCGTCTCGCCGGCGTGGGCGGCGCCGCCCGCGCCCGACGACGTGCGGTTCCCGGTCGCCGCCCCGCCCCCCGTGCTCGACCCGGTGGGGCTCGCCGAGCCGCCCGCTCCACGGGAGCTGCCGGCGCTGCCCGACCCACCTCCGCCTCCTCCGCCCCCGCCACCCCCGGAGCCCTACGCCGCCACGCCGCCCCTGCTCGCCCGAGGCCCCTTCGCCGAGCCGGCCCGGCCGACGTCGGTCGACGCCACGTCGCTGCTGGCCCGGGGACTGGTGGTGGAGCCCCCGCACCCACCCGCACCCGAGCCTGCCGCCCGGCTGACGCCCGAGGCCGCGGCCCCGGCTCCGGCAACGCTCGAGAACCCGCCGTCGCCCGAGCCGTCGACCGACGCCCCCGACCCGGAGCCGGCGACCCCGCTGGACGGGCTGGTGCGGCGCGTCCCCGGCGCCGGCCTCGCCGCGGCCCTGCGCCGCCACCCCGACCGACCCGACCCTCGCGACATCCGGGACGTCAACGCCGACAACCGACCGGCAGAGGCGCTCGACCGCGAGGCGGTCCGCTCGATGCTGTCGCAGTTCCAGGCCAGCCAACGTGCCGGACGTGCGATCGCCGATTCCCCGGTCGACCTCCGACCCCCCGAGGAGGACGAGTGACCGTCGAGAATCACGACGACCGAGACCTGAACTGGCTCGTCAACAGCTTCGCCAACCGCATACCGGGCGCCCAGAGCGCGGTGGTCGTGACCACCGACGGGTTGGTGCTGGCCCTGTCCGAGCGCATCGCCCGCGACACGGCCGACCAGCTCGCCGCGGTCACGTCCGGCCTGGCGAGCCTCACCGCGGGCGCGGCCAAGTGCTTCGGTGCCGGCGAGGTGAGCCAGGTGATCGTGGAGATGCAGGGCGGCTTCCTGTTCGTCACCAAGGTCGGCGAGGGCTCGGCGCTGGCGGTGATGTGCGAGCCGAACTGCGACATCGGACTGATCGGCTACGAGATGAGCCTGCTGGTGGCCCGCATCGGTCAGGTGCTGACCCCGGCGCTCAGGGCGGAGCTACAAGGAACGCCGCCCTGGTAGAGACGGTGGCGGCGGCGGAGACGGTGGGAATGGCGGATCTGGTGGTGAGTGCGGACGAACCCCTCGACCCTCGACTGGTACCTGTGTACGCCCTCACCCGGGGGCGCACCCGGTCGGTGGGCGAGAACCTGCCCTGGGAGACCCTGGTGACCAGCACGGACGCGGGACTGGGCGCGCTGCCCCGGCTGCGCTTCGAGCAGTCGCGCATCGTCGACTACTGCCGGCAGCCCGTGTCGCTGGCCGAGGTGGCCGTCCAGCTGAAGGTGCCGCTGGGCGTGGCCCGGGTGCTGGTGTCGGACCTGAACACGGGCGGGATGCTCGAGGTCCACCGGCCGCAGCTGACCGACGACGGCCGGCCCAGCGCCGAGGTGCTCGAGCGGCTGCTGGCGGGACTGAAGGCGCAGAAGTGACGGACCTCTCGATGACGACGACCGGCCCGAGCACCCCGATCCCCGTGAAGATCGTGGTCGCCGGCGGCTTCGGCGTGGGCAAGACCACGTTCGTCGGCGCCGTGTCGGAGATCGACCCGCTCACCACCGAGGCCGCCATCACCGACCTCTCCGCCGAGGTCGACGACATCACCCGCGTGCCCGACAAGACCACCACCACGGTCGCCATGGACTTCGGCCGGCGCAGCATCGACGACGTGCTGATCCTCTACCTGTTCGGCACCCCGGGCCAGGACCGCTTCTGGTTCATGTGGGACGACCTCGCCCGCGGCGCGGTGGGGGCGGTGGTGCTGCTCGACACCCGCCGGCTGGCCGACGGCTTCGGTGCCATCGACTTCTTCGAGGACCGCAAGGTGCCGTTCGTGGTGGCGGTGAACCTGTTCGACCGGTTGCCGCCGCCGCCCGCCAGTGTGCTCCGCGAGGCCCTGGCGCTGGCGCCGGACGTGCCGCTGGTGACGTGCGACGCCCGGCAGAGCGCCTCGGTTATCCCCGTGCTGGTGACGTTGGTGGAGCACGCCCTGGCCCGCGCGGTGTCCGGGGTCTGACCCGCGGCAGAGGCGCACGGGCACGGCTAACTTCGGCGTCGTGGCCTCCAGCGCGGACAGGGACCTGGCGCGGCGGCTCGTCGCCGGTGACGAGGATGCGCTCGCCGAGGCCTACGACCTCTACTCGTCGTTGGTGTTCGGGCTGGCGCACCGGGTGACCGGCAGCCGTTCGTCGGCCGAGGACATCGCCCAGGACGTGTTCGTGCGCCTGTGGACCGCGCCCGAGGGCTTCGACCCCGAGCGCGGTTCGCTGCGCACCTACCTGGGGATGCTGACCCACGGCCGGGCCGTCGACGTGGTGCGCAGCGACGCCCGCCGCCGCGCCCGCGAGGAGGCCGAGGGCGGCGATGCGATCCGCCTGGAGCCGGCGGCGTGGGAGCGGCCGGAGTCGGTGGAGGACGACGACCTGGCTGTCCGGGTGCGCCGGGCGGTGGGCCGCCTGCCGCCCCCGCAGCGGGAGGCGCTGCGGCTCGCCTACTTCGGCGGGCACAGCTACCGGTCGGTGGCGACGCTGCTGGGCATCCCCGAGGGGACGGCCAAGTCCCGCCTGCGCCAGGCGCTCGCCAAGCTCGGCGACCTGCTGGCGGCGGAGGGGGCGGTCGAGTGGCAGTAGCCGGCGACCCGCATGCCGACGGCGCCGGCGAGATGACCGGCTTCGTGACCGAGGCGCTGGTGTCGGTCGAGACCGAGCCCGCCCCGCCGCAGCTGCGGGGCCGGGTGCTGGAGGCGGCGCTGGCGTCGCGGCCCGCCGGGCGGCCGGCGCACACTGTGCCGCTGTCGCCGGTCGAGGCGTACCGCCGGACGATCGGCGAGCTGGACGAGCTGCTGGGCCGGCTCGACGCCACGGCGTGGGCCGCGGTGGTCGACCGCTACGGCTGGACGGTGCAGGGGCTGGTGGGGCACCTGCTGGCGGTGGAGCGGCTGCTGGCCGCCCGCCTGGGTCGGGGTGACGAGCCCGACCGGGCCGATGCCGACCACATCACGATGAGCCTCGAGGTCGTCGCCGCCCAGCAGGAGCGCGACCCGGCGGCGACGCTGCACGAGTGGCGGGCGACGACGCGGGTCGTGCTCGACACCCTGGCCGCGGCGCCGCCCGACCTCGGCGCCCCGGTGTCGTTCCACGGCGTCGACTTCCGCTGGGGCTCGCTGCTGGTGGCCCGCAGCCTGGAGGTGTGGACGCACGCCGACGACGTGCGCGCCGCCGCGGGGGAGCCGTTGCAGGCGCCCGACTCCGGGCGACTCGCGCTGATGACCGACCTCTGCGTGCGGACGCTGCCGCTGCGCCTGGCGACCCTGGGCCCGCACGCCGGCACGGCCCGCATCGTGCTGACCGGTTCCGGCGGCGGCGCCTGGTCCCAACCCCTGGCCCTGGCCGGCAGCCCGGGAGAGCCCGACGTCCGCCTGGTGGCCGACGCCGTCGCCTTCTGCCGCCTGTCGACCGGCCGCCTCGACGCCGCCGACCTCGACGTCACCGTCACCGGCGACCCCGCCCTCGCCGCCGACATCCTCGCGACCGCCGCCGCCTTCGCCGTCTGAACCCCGACCCACCGAAATCTCGACGGAGGTGGCGCTAGGGCAACCACTTCTGTCGAGAATTCACCGCGCGCATGGCGTCGCGGCGGGCGATGTCGTCGAGGTGGTAGGCATCGCCCGCGATCGGGAGGCCCAGGCGGGCGCACAGCTCGGCGCAGAGCCGGTCGAGCTTCGCCGCCCGCCGCCGACGGCTCAGGTGGTGCCGGTTCGCCGCGACCGCGAACTCGGCGAACGCCTCGGCCTCGGCGGGACCGACCCGGGCGTCGTCGCGGAACAGCGAGGCGAACGCCTGCAGCTCCACGCTGGGGGCGGGCGCGGTCTCGGCGAGGAACCGGAGGTAGCGGTTCCGGGCCAGCCGGACGGTCACCGACAGGGCCACGTCGAGGTACTCGACGTAGTGCCAGGCGGTGGCCGGGGTCAGCAGGGTCTCGCCCGGCTCCAGCACGCAGTCCCAGGCGTTCGCGTACTCCAGGAACGCGGCGAGGTCGTCGGGGCTGAAGTGCTCGAGGTAGAGGGCGCTGGCGTAGCAGACGTCGGGCGGCGATCCCGGCGCCAGCTTGCGGGTCTCCCGGGCGTCGACGATCACGAAGCGCTTGCGCCCGAACACCTGGTAGGTGAGCACGTTGCGCTTGTCGACGTCGAAGTGCAGGTGGGTGGCACTGCCAGGCCCCGAGAGGAACATGTGCGACACCCATCCGTCGTCGGGCTCGCCCAGCGAGACGTACGGTGGCGGCGGGATGTAGGCGGCGATCTCCTCCGGCGTGTCGTGCTCGATGCAGGACTCCCCGGCTGCCTCCCCGGTCGCGAGCTGGTCGTGGAAGTCGGCGAAGCGCAGCTCCCGCACCGGCGGCGTGCGCCCCTCCAGCAGCTCGACCACCGGGTTGGCGCGCACCGGCAGCCGCAGGTCGCCCAGCTCCCGCCGCGCCACCAGGGGATCCGCCAGCCGGGCGACGGGGGCGTCGTCGAACAGGCCGGTGAGGATGACCGGGGTGCCCGTCCGGACGTAGCGGCGGTCGAGCACATCGGTGGCCGGCGCCGGGATCCGTTCGACGTTGTCCCGGGGCGCGACCACGGCTGTCGATCATCTCGCCGGCCGGTGAACGTCAGCCGACCGTCAGACGACGACGCAGCGAACTCCCCGTGCTACCTGGGCGACTCACTACGATGCCGGGCCGAGAGGGGATGACAGCATGAAGCACGCAATGGCCCACTCGTTCGGCCGTCGCCTGGCCGGTCTCGGCCTGGTCCTGGCGGTCGGCGTGTCGCTCGCCGCCTGTGGTGGCGACGACGATGACGACGCGGCCGACGACGGCAACGGCAGCACCGAGACGACCGCCAGCGACGGTGGTGGTGGCGGCGGCGGTGGTGGCGGCGACGTGACCTACGAGATCAGCTCGATCTCGTACTCGGACGTCGCGGCACCGGCGGGCGGCGCGATCGAGCTCGAGAACTCGTCGGGCGCCCCGCACACGTTCACCGCCGACGACGGCGACTTCGACGTCGACATCGACGACGGTGGCACCGCCACGGTCGACGTGCCGGCCGAGCCGGGCGCGTACGCCTTCCACTGCAACATCCACGCGTCGATGGAGGCCACGCTCACCGCCGAGTAGCCAATTCTCCGACTAGGAACGTCAGGCGACGAGGTCGGAGGTGATCCGGTCGTGGAGGTCGGCCACGTCGCCGCGGGCGACGTGTGGCTCGGCCGCGCTCCCCAGGGCCACCAGGCCCGAGCGGACCCGGTGCGAGTTGACCCGCTCGGCCGCGTCGAGCGCGAGGTTGCCGGAGCGCACGGCGCGGTCGAGGTCGCCGACCCGGGTGTCGAGGTCGGACAGGGCGATCAGCGACAGCGCCTGCGACCGGGCCGCGTCGAGCCCGTGGCCGTCGGCGGCGGCCTGGTGGCGGCCACCGGCTTCCATCACGGCGCGGGTGTTGTCACCGCCGCTGGCGATCGCGATGTCGGCCCAGGCCATCCCCGTGTCGCCCCAGTGGTGGGCGTGGGAGTAGTGCGAGATCCAGGGCCGGTCGACCACGTCGTCGAGTTGCCGGGCGGCGAACCACTGGTCGGCCTTCGCGATGGCCTGCGCGGTGGCGGCGTCGTCGCCGGTCTTGGCGACGGCCCGCGCCCGCAGCGCCCACAGCATCGCCAGCTCGGTGGGCACCAGGTGGTTCCGCCCGACCTCCAGGGCGCGGTCGATCAGGTCGATGGCGTCGTCCGGGTGCGACAGCCAGGTGGCCTGCCGAGCCATCGAGCCCAGCACGCGGGCCTGGAGGCTCCAGTCCTCGGCCTCGTTGGCGCAGGCCGACGCGACCGTCCACAGCCGCGACGCGTCGCGGAAGCGCTCCAGGTCGAAGGCCATGAACCCGGTGTTGGCCGCCAGCCAGCCCACGGCGACGAACAGGTCGCGCCGCAGGTCCGCCGGGCAGCGGGCGTCGAGCAGGTCGCGGGCCCGCCGCGTCTCGACGAGGGCGGCATCGAAGCCGAAGCCTCCGCCCCACCGCATGTCGCCCCGCTTCACGGCGACAGCCGCGTCACGGACCTGGGCGATCTCGGTG
>DATHJB010000010.1 GCA_035316325.1 Acidimicrobiales bacterium | reverse complement strand
GCTGGAGCGCATGCGCGACGAGGACTGGTCGTCCGCCGACATCGACCACGCCCGGCGCTACTACCAGGACCGCGACGCCCCACCGTCGGCCGCGGCGCTCAACCGCTACGTCGTGTTCATGGCCAGCAGGACGACGACGGCGGGCGTCGTGGCTCGTCTGGCCGTCGACCCCGAAGGCGAGTTGATCTCGAAGCCGACGCTCAACCACATCGGGGACATCTCGGTACGGCTGCCCGACGGGTCGAACGTCGCCGTCCGCGACTCTCTCTGCTGGAAGTAGCCGGAGGCACTGAGCGCACCCAAGGTCGATCACACCCCGGAACCCTGGCATTGGAGTATCGACGGAAGTTGGGTCGTCGCCGATGTGAGCGGTCCACGCGGCCGATGGCTCAGAGATTGGACCGCCGTGGCGTGTCGGGGTGCTGGATCACCATGGTCACCGCGGGGTCGTCGGCGTCCTGGGTCGAGTGCTGGGTGTATTGCGGCTGGTAGGGCTCGGCGAACGTGTAGGGGCTCGATGTGACCAGAGCCGTGTAGACCTCCTCCATCCTCGCCTCGTACTGCTCCCAGTTCCCTGCGATCTCCTCGTAGGAGGTGTCGTGGTCGCGGTAGGGGTCAGCGATGGTGCCGATCCCGCGGTCGAGGGTGGGCTTGCAGCCGGCCAAGGTGTCGCGCGCCACGGTCATCTCGGGCAGGACGCCGGCCTCGTCCTCGGTGGCGCCCAGGCCGAAGGAGAAGGTCAGGTCCAACGCGGGATCGTCCTCGGTCCCCGGCTCCATGGATCCTCGGATGATGATCGGGATGTCCCACCGGAACACCTTGTTGAGGCGGCTGGTACCCCCGTAGCTGGTGGAGGGGCATTCGAGGGTGTGCCCGGCGACGTAGAGCTCCTCCGAGCCCTGGGCCAGTGCCCAGCCGGGCCCGTGCTCGTAGCTGAAGACGGCCGAGCCGGTGACCTGCCCGTCGCCGTCCACCAGCAGCAGGCCCCGGATCTCCCCGAAGGCGACCTTACCGTCCTGCTGGCGGCCCATGATGCTGTGGCCGGTCCAGCCCACATCGCTGGTGTTCGGGTACGGCCGCAGCGGCTCCAGCTGCCCCGGGAGCGCGGCGGACACCGGGTGGGCGCCCTCGAAGGCCATGTCGACGCGGTAGGGCAGCACCATCACCGCGTCCTCGAAGTCCTCGGTGTCCGGGTCGTCCGGCTGGACGACCCGCAACACGTTCTCGATGTCGATCGTGCCGTCCTCGTGCAGCCACAAGGGGAGCATCGTGCGGATGTCGGCGGGCCGCAGATCGGGCCGCTCGGCGAGGACGGCGGCGACCAGGCCCGACACCAGCCCGGCGGCCGTCGACGTGCCACCCTCCCGCGCCGTGTAGGCACCGCCGGGGACCGGCAGCAGCATCTCGGCGGCGGGCGCCAGCACGTCGACGTCGGGCCGGTCCGGCGTGCACACCCAGCGATCACGGTCCTGGTCGTGCCCACCCACCGAGATCACCGTGTCGAGGACCGCCGGCCACTTGCGGGCATCGGGCGGCTCGTCGCAGTAGTCGGCGCCGCCACCGTTGTTGCCCGCGCTTGCCACGACCACGACGCCCTGCTTCTCGGCGTAGTCGGCCCCGGCCTGGATGTCGTCCGGGCAGCTCTCGAAGGGCCCCAGCGTCCGGCATCCTGCGCTCACCGAGAGGTTGATGACGTCGGCACCGTTGTCCACGGCCCAGACGATCGCCTCGGCGATGCCGACGTCCTCCTTGTTGATCGGCAGGATCGTCGACCCGGGGGCCATCCCGGGGACGGCCGTCCCCGGTTGCCCGGCGATCATCGAGGTGACGATGGTCGCATGGAGCTCCGGATCGTCCAGCCCGCTGAGGCTCTCGTCGCCCAGGTTCACCCCTTCGAGGACGGACGCGCCGTCGAACACCGGGTGGGTCGCTTCGAGACCGTCCATCTCGATGACGGCGACGGTGACCCCTTCGCCGGGGCGCTCCCACGGCAGCTGGTCCTGCCCCATCGCCGCGAGCTGCCACGGCGCAGCGATGCCCCCGCCGTCACTGTCGCTCTGGTCGGCGGTGGCAGCGGTGCCCAGGTTGGCCGACAGCAGCACCCGGTCCTCGGTCGGGTCGAGCTCGCCGGCGTAGGCGTCGTCGATGAGCGCCTGGGCCGCCTCGACCGATCCGACCGGCACGGTCTCGATCTCCGGCGGATCACCCTCGTAGACCAGAACGACCTCGAGCTCCTCGTCCGGCGCGGCGACCTCGTCCTCTGGGGGCACCTCCACCTCGACGCCAGCCGCCTCGGAGACCGCACCCTCGGCGGTCGCGCTCACGGTCAACTCGTGGACCTGCCCGGCCGGCCTCGGCGCAACGACGAGCGTGCACTCGGCCTCGCAGATGGACGCGGGAACCTCGACCGTCACGTCGCCGTAGCCCACCTGGTAGCCCGGGATCTCGTCGAGCGGGTCCCAGCCGAGCCGGACCTGACCATCCTCGACCGGCTCGGCGGTCAGGCCGGTGACCTCCACATCCAGCGCAGCCGGTTGCGGCCCATCCGGCGACGGGCCCCGGGGGTCGTCCGGCCCGTCGTCTCCACCGGAGCAGGCCGCCAGCACGAGGACGAGCGCTGTCGGGACAGCGATCCAGCGAGCCCGGACACAGCTCCTTCCCCAGCGACACCACATCCAGAGGAGCCTAGGAGCGAACAGGGACCGGACGAAGCCACCGATCGGGAGCTGGACGACCACCGCCAGCGGTTGCCACGCTTCCTGATCATCTGGGCTGCTGACAGCTCGACTCAGTAGGCCCCGAAGGAAGCTGGTCTCACGACGCTGGCCAGGGCCGGCGGTGGCATCCCAACGGGAAGCCAGAAGCAACCGTGCAACAGCCCCGTCCCGCCGCCGGCCGTCCCCGCCCCCGTCGGCCCCCACCGCCAGGCGATCCTCGAAACCCGCCGCCCCCTACCACCTCGCCGCAACGCCGAGATGTTCGGCAACGCTTGACGGCTGAACCGCCGCTGACCTCGTGCTGAGCTCCGCGGCTGGTACGCGCCTCCGCGAGGCGTGACGACGGAGGCGTGTGATCATCGCGCCGGCCATCAGCAGCAGGGATTGGTTGGTGATGGCTGGTCGGCGGGCGGTTCTCGCTGGTGTGCTAGCGGGTGAGCAGGGTCTCGGTGTCGAGCCGGGCCAGCTTGTGTGGGTTGCTCACGGCGTAGATGTGGGAGATGCGACCGCCCTCGACGGCGAGGCAACCCACACAAGCTG
>DATHJB010000009.1 GCA_035316325.1 Acidimicrobiales bacterium | reverse complement strand
GGCGTTTCTGATGATTTGGTGGCGGTCCTCGACGACGCGGGCATCCCTTCGCCATTTCCCGTCCAGCGCCTCTGTATCCCCGACGCACTCGCCGGTCGCGACGTGTGCGGCAAAGCCAAGACCGGTTCGGGCAAGACCCTGGCCTTCGGCCTTCCACTAGTCGAGCGAGTCGGCCCTTCCCAACCCAAACGACCCTCTGCACTCGTCCTGGTGCCAACCCGTGAGTTGGCCGTCCAGGTCGCCAAGGTCATCCGTCCCCTCGCCGCCACGCGCAACCTGCGCCTGGCCACCGTCTACGGCGGTGCCCCGATGGGCAAGCAGGTCAACGACCTCCGCGGCGGAGCCGAGATCGTGGTGGCGACACCCGGCCGGCTGATCGACCTCGTCGACCGGGGAGCGGTCGAGCTGTCCAACCTCGGCATCGTCGTCCTCGACGAAGCCGACCGGATGGCCGACATGGGCTTCCTGCCCCAGGTCGAGTGGCTGCTACGCCACGCCCAGGGCGAGCACCAGACGCTGCTGTTCTCCGCCACGCTCGACGGCGGCATCCAGGGCCTGGTCGACCGCTACCAGCACAACCCGGTGTTCCACGAGGTCGGCTCGGCGACGGTGTCCGTCGAGCTGATGGCCCACCGGTTCCTGCTGGTCCACGAGATGGACAAGCCGCGGCTGGCGGCGGCGATCTCCAACTCCACCGGGCGCACGCTGGTGTTCGTCAACACCAAGCGGCAGGCCGACAAGGTGGCGAAGGACCTGGCTGAGCTGGATGTCGACGCCAAGGCGATCCACGGCGACCTCCGCCAGGAGGTGCGCGAGCGGGCGCTGAAGCGGTTCGCCGAAGGTCGGCTGGCAGTTCTGGTCGCCACCGACGTGGCCGCCCGCGGGCTCGACATCGACGATCTCGACGTGGTCGTCCACTACGACCCGGCTCCCGACCACAAGACCTACCTGCACCGCTCCGGCCGTACGGCCCGGGCGGGGGCGAAGGGCCTGGCGGTCACGCTGGTGCTGTGGAACCAGGAGCTGGAGATCCGTCGTCTGAAGCGGCGGCTCGACCTCGAGCAGCCGATCGTGGAGATGTTCTCGAACGACCCCCGCCTGGCCGACCTGGCGGCGTGGGATCCGGCCGAAGAGGGCGCGGCCTGAGCGTCTAAGCGGTGGGGAAGGCCAGGAACCAGAGCAGGGCGGTGAGTGACAGCCCGTCCTGCACCTGTCGTCGTGCGACGAGCTCCCTGACCTTCTCGACGGCGACCCACTCGACGCGCTCCGACTCGTAGGGGTCGTGCGGCTCACCGACGTAGGTGGCGCCGTCGGCCACGAACAGGTTGAACTCCTGGTCGGTGGCTCCGTTGCTGGGGTGGTACCGGGTCAGCAGGCGTAGGGGACCGGGCCGCCAGCCGGTCTCCTCGAGCGTCTCCCGGGCCGCCGCCTCCTCGGGCGTCTCGCCGTCGTCGATGGCCCCGGCCGGCACCTCCCAACCCCAGGTGTCGGTGATGAACCGGTGCCGCCACAGCAGCAGGAGCCCTCGCTGCGGATCGTGGACCACGGTGCCTGACGCTCCCCGTGGGAACCGCACGACGTGGTGCTCGAACCGCACCCCGTCGGGCAGCTCCACGTCGGCCAGCCGCAGCCGCATCCACTCCGACTCGTAGACGCCCCGCTCTCCGTGCACGGTCCACCGCATCGCGCCGGGATCCTACGCGCCCACCAAGGTGCCGTCGGGCACCTCGTGGAGGTCCCGCACATCGGAGAACAACACGGGGACGACCGCCGTCAGCCCACCGACCGCCGCGACGACGAGCGTGGGCCGGAGGCCGATGACCTCACCGAGCACTCCCCCGAGCAGCGACCCGACGGGGATCGTCCCCCACACCATGAACCGCATGGTGGCGTTCATCCGACCCTGCATCCGCTCTGGGGTGATCGCCTGGCGCAGGCTCCCCTGGGTCACGTTGTAGAGGACGCCCGCGAAGGCGACGACGAGGCTCCAGCCGACCAGCAACGCCAGGCCGTTCGACCGGGTGGCGAGCGGCAGGATCAGGCCGGCGGCACTGCCGATCGCCGCGGCGCCCACGATCGTCGGCCCGACCCCGATCCGCTGTGGGGCCCGGGTCGACACGAACGCCGCGGCCAGGGCGGCCACGCTGCCCGCCGAGAACACGACGCCGATCAGGCCGGGGCTCATGTCGAGCTCGCGGACGGCGAACACGAGCAGCACCGTCTGGGCCATCTGGCCGAACAGGTTGCTGATGGCCGTGCAGGCCGCGATCCAGCGCAGCAGCCGATGCCGGGTCACGTAGCGGAGGCCCTCGGCGATGCCGGTGGTCATGCGGGGGCGGGTGCCGCTGGTGTTGGGCGGCTCCTGTCGGCGGATGCGCAGCACGAAGAGGGCCGAGCCGACGTAGCTGGCGGCGTCGACGGCGATGGCGACCGGGCCCTTGAAGAGGTCGACGAGGGCGCCGGCGAGGCCCGGTCCCGTCACCTGGGCGGCCGAGCGGCTGATCTCGAGCTTGCTGTTGCCCTCGACGAGGTGTTCTCTCCCGACGAGCGACGGCAGGTACGCCATGTAGGCGACGTCGAAGAAGACGGTGAGCACGCCGGCGACGAACGCCACCGCGTACAGCTGGCCCATGGTGAGGACGCCGAGGGCGTGGGCGGCAGGGATCGACACCAGGGCGGCCGCCCGTCCGAGGTCGCCGACGATCAGGATGGGCCGCCGCGGGAGACGGTCCACCCAGACGCCGGCGGGGAGGCCGACGAGGACGAAGGGCAGGAACTGGGCCGTGCCGAGCAGCCCGACCTCGAACGTGTCGGCCTGCAGCACCAGGATGGCCGTCAGCGGGAGCGCCAGGACGGTCACCTGCGACCCGACCTGGCTCACGGTCTGGGCCGACCACAGGCTCATGAAGTCTCGCTGGCGCCACAGGCTCATCGTCGGCGGGGGTTCCGAGGGCCCGGGCGGGGGTTCCGAGGGCGGGGGAAGGCCGTGAGCACGACTCGCACGGGGCGGGTGCGGGGCGGTCGGTGGGCCGGGTCTTCCCGGTCGAGGAAGGGCTCCAGTAGGGCATCGATCCGCTGACCCAGCTCGATCACCTCGTCGGGGGTGAGGTGGAGCTCGGCGGAGGAGAAGGTCGCCGCCTTCTGCCACGCCTTCGGTTCGTCCGCCTCGGTGGCGATGTACTGGGCGAGGATGCGCTGCTCCATGGCGACCCACTGGGCGCCCCAGGCCCGGGTCGCCACCCGCACCTCGTCGGAGTCCTGGGCGCTCTTGGGGACGCCGTGACCCCGGACGACCAGGCGCCAGCGACGCTTGCGCCGATCCTCGCTCGGCACCTCCTCGACGAACCCGAGCTTCGCCAGCGTGCGCAGGTGGTAGCTGCACGCCGAGGGACTCTCCCCGGCTGTGCTGGAGCACTCGGTTGCGGTCGCCGGCCCTGCGCTGAGGAAGTCGAGGATCGCCATGCGAGCGGGGTGGGCGACGGTCCGGATCACGTCGGGGTCGTCC
>DATHJB010000008.1 GCA_035316325.1 Acidimicrobiales bacterium | reverse complement strand
CTCAACGGTGACTCCAACGTGGCCTTCTTCAAGGAGTACCGCAACCTGGGTCTGACCGCCGACAAGATGCCGGTGCTCTCGGTGTCCATCGCCGAGGAGGAGGTCGGCGGCATCGGCGTCGACAACATCGTCGGCCACCTGGTGGCGTGGAACTACTACCAGACCACCGACACGCCCGAGAACGCCGAGTTCGTGGAGGCCTTCAAGGCCGAGTACGGCGAGGACCGCGTGGTCGCCGACCCGATCGAGGCGGGTTACAACGCCGTCTACATCTGGGCGGCGGCGGTCGAGAAGGCGGGCAGCTTCGAGGTCGACGCGGTGAAGGAAGCCGCCAAGGGCCTGGAGCTCGACACGCCCGAGGGCCCCATCACCGTCAGCGACTGGAACCAGCACATCTCCAAGACCGCCCGCATCGGCCAGATCAACGCCGAAGGGCTGATCGACGAGGTGTGGGCGTCGGACGGTCCCATCGAGCCCGACCCCTGCCTGGAGGACTACCCGTGGGCCGAAGGGCTCGCCCAGGGCGAGTGCGACGCCGCCCACGCGGCCGCCGAGTAGCGACCTGAGGAAGGGACGTCAGCGTGAGCGACTACCTCGAACAAGTCTTCAACGGCCTCAGCCTGGGCTGGATCCTCCTGCTCGTGGCACTCGGCCTGACCTTCACCTTCGGCCAGATGCGGGTGATCAACATGGCGCACGGTGAGCTGATCATGGCCGGCGCCTACACCCCCTACGTGCTGCAGACGGAGATCGGGCTGTTCGCAGGGGCCAAAGGAGCGGCGTTCGTGGTGGCGCTCCCGCTGGCGTTCGTCGTCGCCGGGGCGCTGGGTCTGCTGCTGGAGCGGACCCTGCTCTCCCGGATGGTCAACCGCCCGCTCGACACGCTGCTGGTCACCTTCGGGGTCAGCCTGATCCTGCAGCAGGCGGCCAAGGACCGGTTCGGCGCTCCCAACGTCGACGTGGTCACTCCTACGTGGCTGCGCGGCAACTGGGACCTCCTGGGGTTCACGATGCCCCACCGCCGCCTGTTCATCATGGCCCTGGGTCTGGTGGTGATCGTGGGGGTGTGGGCGTTCATGGCCAAGCTGCCGCAGGGTCGACGCATGCGGGCGGTGATGCAGAACCGTGACCTGGCGTCGGTGTCGGGCCTGGCGACCCGGCGGGTCGACGCGGTGACGTTCTTCCTCGGCTCCGGCCTGGCCGGCGTCGCAGGTGTCGCCGTGTCGCTGATCGGGTCGATCGGCTCGCAGATCGGCACCGACTACGTGATCGACGCCTTCCTGGTCGTGATCGTCGGCGGGCTCGGCACCCTGCGGGGGGCGGTCATCGCCGCGTTCGCGCTGGGGATGACCAACGCCTTCAGCGAGTACTTCACGACGGCCAGCCTCGGGAAGGCGATCGTGTTCATCCTGGTCGTCGCCTTCCTGCAGTTCCGTCCCAACGGCCTGGTCGCCTTCCGCACGAGGGGTCTGGCGACATGACCGCCGCCACCGTGCCCGAGACGGAGGTCGCGACGACGGCCCCCGACGGGGCGACGACGGCCGCCGTCAGCCTGCGGCCGGCCAACGCCGTCAACCCCTGGATCGCCCGTGGCGCGCTGGTGCTGTTCGCCGTGGTGCTGTTCGCCTGGCCCGACGTCCTCGACGACCCCACCCGCACCCGCCAGTGGGCCGAGTACCTCTGCTACGCCATGATCGCCGTCGGGCTCGACATCGCCTGGGGCTACGGCGGCATGCTCGCCCTCGGCCAGGGCGTGTTCTTCGGGCTCGGCGCCTACGCGATGGGCATGTACCTGTCGCTCGAACAGGTGCCCGACGGCGCCGTGCCCCAGTTCATGTCGCTCTACGGCGACCAGACGTCGCTGCCTCTCATCTGGCAACCGTTCCAGTCGCTGTGGGCGGCGTGGATCCTGGCGGTGGTCGTGCCGATGGTGGTGGCCGGGCTGCTGGGCTGGCTGGTGTTCCGCCGCCGCGTCCGGGGACCGTTCTTCGCCATCCTCACCCAGGCGACGGCGCTGGTGTTCTGGCTGCTGCTGATCGGCCAGCTCAAGGTGACCGCCGGCACCAACGGCCTCACCAACTTCTCCACCATCTTCGGGCGCTCCAAGTACGAGCCCGGCACCTCGCGGTACCTCTACGGGCTGGCCGCGGGCGCGCTGATCGCGGTGGTGCTCGTCGGCCGCCAGCTGGTGCGCAGCCGCTACGGCCGCCTGCTGGTGGCGCTGCGCGACAACGAGGACCGGGTGCGGTTCCTCGGCTACGACCCGGCGCGGGCCAAGACGGTGGCGTTCGTGGTCGCCGCCGGGATGGCCGGGCTCGCCGGCGCGTTCGCGGCGCCGATCATCGGCATCGTCGCCCCCGACCAGTTCACGGTGCTGCCGTCGATCCTGATGATCGCCTGGGTGGCGGTCGGCGGCCGCGGCACCCTCTACGGCGCGGTGCTGGGGGCGCTGCTGGTGAGCTGGGGCAAGACGTCGTTCAGCGAGAGCCGCCCCGACGACTGGGTCTACCTGCAGGGCCTGATGTTCGTGGTCGTGATCGCCTGGCTGCCGGGCGGCGTCGTCGGGCTGCTGCGCTCCGGCCGCGACCGTGCCGTGGCGCTCCTGCCCCGGAAGGAGGCGGAGGTGGCCGCGACATGAGCGTCCCCCTGCTGGAGGTGCGGGGCCTCACCGTCAGCTTCGACGGGTTCAAGGCCATCGACGGCCTCGACTTCGCCGTCGACGAGGGCGAGCTGCGCTTCCTCATCGGCCCGAACGGCGCCGGCAAGACGACGCTGCTCGACGTCGTCACCGGCCTCACGAAGGCCACCGCCGGTCACGTCGAGTTCGACGGCCACCCCATCACCGGCATGCGGGAGCACGCCATCGTGAGGAAGGGCGTCGGGCGGTCGTTCCAGACGCCCACGATCTTCGAGTCGCTGACCGTGGTGGAGAACCTCGACCTGGCCGAGTCGTTCCGCCGCCCGTTCGTCACCCGGCTGCGGGTGGCCCGGCGGGCGTCGGCCGAGGTGGGGGCGACGCTCGAGAAGATCGGGCTGGCCGGCGTGGCCACCCGGCCGGCCGGCGTGCTCAGCCACGGGCAGCGGCAGTGGCTGGAGATCGGGATGCTGCTGGTGCAGCAGCCGCGGCTCCTGCTGCTCGACGAGCCCGTCGCCGGCATGAGCGCCCAGGAGCGGTCCGACACCGGTGACCTTCTGGAGGAGCTGGCCGCCGACCACACCGTGGTGGTCATCGAGCACGACATGGGCTTCCTCCGGCGCTACGCCCGCAAGGTGACGGTGCTGCACGAGGGACGGCTCCTGCGGGAGGGCAGCGTCGAGGAGGTGCAGGCCGACCCCAAGGTGCGGGAGGTCTACCTGGGCCGCTCCCACGATCGCGCGGCATCGGTGACGACCGTGGCCGTGACCCCCCTGGAGGACGAGGCGTCGACCGAGGTGGCGTCGTGACCGCGCCGGCGCCTGCGCTCGAGGTGGTCGACGTCGACGTCGCCTACGGGCGGACGCAGGTGCTGTTCGGGGTGTCGCTCGACGTGCCCGCGGGCGCGGTCACCTGCGTCATGGGTCGCAACGGCGTAGGCAAGACGACGCTGCTCAACAGCGTGATGGGGCTGCTGCCGCTGCGGTCGGGCTCGGTGCGGTTCGAGGGGGAGGAGATCGGCCGGCTGGCGCCGCACCAGCGGGCCCGGCGGGGGATCGGCTACGTCCCGCAGGGCCACCAGGTGTTCCCCAACATGACCGTGCGGGAGAACCTGCAGGTGGTGTGGGAGCGCACGGGGTCGGGCTCCGGGGGCGCCGGGCTCGACGCCGCGCTGGAGCTGTTCCCCGTGGTGAAGGAGCTGTACGAGCGACCGGCCGGGCTGCTCAGCGGCGGGCAGGCCCAGCAGCTGGCCATCGCCCGGGGGCTGGTGACCCGACCCCGGCTGCTGATCCTCGACGAGCCGACCGAGGGCATCCAGCCGTCGATCATCGACGAGATCGAGGCGGCGATCACCGCTCTGGCGGCGACCGGGCTGACGATCCTGGTGGTCGAGCAGTACTTCGAGCTGGCCCTGCGGCTGGCGCAGCACTACGTGGTGCTGGACCGGGGCGAGGTGGTGGAGGCGGGCGCCACGGCCGCTGCCGACCAGGTCACCCTCGCCGGGATGCTGGCGGTGTGAGGGCATGAGGCCATGACGCCATGAGGGCCCGATGCGGCTGACCCCTCACGAGCAGGAGCGACTGCTGGTCCACGTGGCCGGCCAGCTGGCCGAGGCCCGCCGGGCCCGGGGGTTGCGGCTCAACTACCCCGAGGCGGTGGCGCTGCTCACGTGCTTCGTGCTGGAGGGCGCGCGGGACGGCCGCACGGTGGTCGACCTGATGGAGGCGGGCCGCAAGGTGCTCACCCGTGACGACGTGATGGAGGGAGTCCCCGAGATGCTCGACGAGCTGCAGGCGGAGGCGACGTTCCCCGACGGCACGAAGCTGGTGACGATCCACCAGCCGATCCCGTGACGGTGATCCCGGGCGAGATCGTCGTGGGGGAGGGGCCGGTGGTGATCAACGCCGGGCGACCGGTGCTGACGTTGGTGGTGGCCAACACGGGCGACCGGCCGGTGCAGGTGGGGTCGCACTACCACTTCGCCGAGGCGAACCCGGCCCTGTCGTTCGACCGGGAGGCCGCCTGGGGCCACCGCCTGGCCGTCCCCGCCGGCACCGCCGTCCGCTTCGAGCCCGGCATCGAGCGGGAGGTCGACCTGGTGCCGCTCTCGGGACACAGGATCGTCCCCGGCCTCCGCGGCGAGGCTGCCGGCCAACTCGACTGATGGAAGCGTCATGACCAAGTGTGAACGTCGTCCGTCCGCCATGTGGGGAGGCGTCGCCGTGACCGCTCGTTCGATCATCGCCAAGGGGTGCATCCATCCGTCCCGCCCGCTCGCCTCGTCGGCCCGGCTGAAGCGGGCGTCGGCGTCGGAACCGAGCGTGGAGGTCGACGAGGTCGACGAGGCCGACCGCCCCCTCGCCTCCACCACCGTCGTCCGCTGGACGGTCGCCGATGAGTGAGCTCACCCGCGAGCGGTACGCGCTCCTCTACGGCCCGACCGTCGGCGACCGGGTGCGGCTGGCCGACACCAACCTCCTGATCGAGGTGGAGGAGGACCACTGCGCCGGCGGCGACGAGGCCGTGTTCGGCGGCGGCAAGGTCATCCGGGAGTCGATGGGCCAGTCGCTCGCCACCCGGGCCGACGGCGCCCCCGACACCGTCGTCACCGGCGCCCTCATCCTCGACCACTGGGGCATCGTGAAGGCCGACGTCGGCATCCGCGACGGCCGCATCGCCGGCATCGGCAAGGCGGGCAACCCCGACACGATGCCGGGCGTCGATCCCGCCCTGGTCATCGGCCCGTCCACCGAGATCGTCAGCGGCAACGGGAAGATCCTCACCGCCGGGGCGATCGACTGCCACGTCCACCTCATCTGCCCCGAGATCCTCACCGAGGCACTCGGCGCCGGCATCACCACGATCATCGGCGGCGGCACCGGCCCCGCCGAGGGGACCAAGGCCACCACCGTCACGCCCGGCGCCTGGCACCTGGCCCGGATGCTGGAGGCGCTCGACCCGTGGCCGGTCAACGTCGCCCTGCTGGGCAAAGGCAACACGGTCTCGGCCGACGCCCTGTGGGAGCAGCTGCGGGCCGGGGCGTCGGGCTTCAAGCTCCACGAGGACTGGGGCACCACCCCCGCCGCCATCGACGCCTGCCTGCGGGTGTGCGAGGAGTCGGGCGTACAGGCGGCCATCCACACCGACACCCTCAACGAGGCCGGCTACGTGGCCGACACCCTGGCCG
The DNA here is from genome assembly GCA_035316325.1 of Acidimicrobiales bacterium. NCBI lineage: Bacteria > Bacillati > Actinomycetota > Acidimicrobiia > Acidimicrobiales > Acidimicrobiales bacterium. The sequence continues at coordinate 1,624 of DATHJB010000008.1, read as the reverse complement.
CCATCGCCGGTCGGGGCATCCACGCCTACCACACCGAGGGTGCGGGCGGCGGCCACGCCCCCGACATCATGACGGTCGCCGGGCAGCCCCACGTGCTGCCGTCGTCCACCAACCCGACCCGGCCCCACACGGTGAACACCGTCGAGGAGCACCTCGACATGCTCATGGTCTGCCACCACCTCAACCCGGCGATCCCGGAGGACCTGGCGTTCGCCGAGAGCCGTATCCGCCCGTCGACCATCGCCGCCGAGGACGTCCTCCACGACCTGGGCGCCATCTCGATGATCGGCTCCGACTCCCAGGCCATGGGGCGGGTGGGGGAGGTGGTGCTGCGCACGTGGCAGACCGCCCACGTCATGAAGGCCCGGCGGGGTGCTTTGCCGGGCGACGGGGCCGCCGACAACGCCCGGGCCCGCCGCTACGTGGCCAAGTACACGATCGCCCCCGCCGTGGCCCACGGGCTCGACGGCGAGGTCGGGTCGGTGGAGGTGGGGAAGCTGGCCGACCTGGTGCTGTGGTCGCCGGCGTTCTTCGGCGTGCGGCCCGACGTCGTACTGAAGGGCGGGATGATCGCCTTCGCCGCGATGGGCGACGCCAACGCCTCGATCCCGACCCCCCAGCCCGTGCTGCCCCGCCCGATGTTCGGGGCGTTCGGCCGGGCGCCGGCGGCGACGTCGCTGGCCTTCGTGGCCCCGGCGGCACTGGAGGACGGGTTGGCCGACCGGCTGGCCGTCGACCGCCCGCTGGTACCGGTGCGCGACTGCCGGTCGGTCACCAAGGCCGACCTGCCCAACAACGACGCCCTCCCCGACATCCGGGTCGACCCCCACACGTTCGCCGTCACCATCGACGGCGACCTCGTCGAGCCCGCCCCGGCCACCGAGCTCCCGATGGCCCAGCGCTACTTCCTCTTCTGATGTCCGCCACCCTGCTGCTCCTCGCCGACGGACGCCTCCCGAGCGGCGGCCATGCCCACTCGGGCGGGTTCGAGCCGGTGGCGGGCCTGGGGTTGGTCCGCACGCTGGACGACCTGGGCGCGTTCCTCCGCGGTCGCCTTCACACCGCCGGCCTGACCGCGGCCGCCATCGCTGCCTCGGTGTTCACTGCCGCTCTCGACGACCTCGACCGGGCGGCCGACGCCCGGATGCCGTCGCCGGCGGCGCGGGAAGCGTCACGACGGCAGGGCCGCCAGCTGCTGCGGGCCGCCCGGAGCGTGTGGCCGTCGCGGCTCTACGACGACCTGCCGCTCCGGCCCCACCAACCGGTCGTCCTCGGGCTCGCGGCCCGGGCCGGCGGCCTCACGCCCGACGCCGCTGCCCTCGCCGCCGCCCACGGCAGCGTCACCGGGGCCGCCAGCGCCGCGGTCCGGCTCCAGTCGCTCGACCCCATCGGCGTCCACGCCCTGCTGGGCGAGCTGGCCCCGGAGGTCGACGCCGTCGCCGCCGCGGCCACCGAGGCCGCCCGGCACGGCGACATCCCCGCCCCCGCGGCGCCGCTGCTGGAGCTGGCCGCCGAGGACCACGCCACCTGGGAGGTGCGTCTCTTTGCGTCATGACCACGATCGTCCCCACCTCCACGACGAGGCGCCCCTGCTGCCGGCACCCGGACCCGGGCCCGGCCGCCG
>DATHJB010000007.1 GCA_035316325.1 Acidimicrobiales bacterium | reverse complement strand
GATGTAGACGGCGTCGTCGTCACCCGCGGGGGCGATCACGTCGTGCACCGCGACCACACCGGGATGGTTGAGTCGCCCGGCGTTGCGGGCCTCCCGCAGAGCGCGTTCCACGAACGACGACTCGTCACCCGCAGGAGCGCGTAGCTCCTTGAGCGCCACGGTGCGTTCGATCAGGGTGTCGACCGCCCGCCACACCACCCCCATCCCACCCCGACCCAACTCATCCTCGAGCCGATACCGCCCCGCCACCACACGACCCACCTGCTCGCCCGACCCACTCATCGTCGCTCCTCTCCACCCGACGTCGCGAGCTGCACGAGCATCGGCGCCTGGCCGAAGCTGAGGTAACCGCGCCCTGGTGGGCCGGTGAAGTACTGGTCGGCTTCGAGGCTCAGGCGGTGCGCCACCGCGGTGGGCCGGTCGGCCGGTGTCAGCAGGATGAAGGCGCCGCCACCGCCGACCGCGCTGTTGACCAGCCGCGATCCCGGGGTGGGGAGCCCGTTGAGCATCGGGGTGGCGTCGCCGGTGAGCACGAGCGCGGTGCGCCCGCGGGCGGAGAGCTGGGCGCTCTCGTCGAGCAACGTGGGTGCGTCCATGAAACCCTCCTGCTCTGCGATGAGGTTGATCTGGCTCACGTCGTCGACGACGACGGCGTACGGGTTGTCGCCGAAGGCGGCCGCGGCCTCGCGCAGGTCGACGTCCTTGATGCTGACGCCCGTGAGGAGGCGCACGCCGGCGTCGTCGGGCAGCAGGCGCGGCAACGGCGAGCTGGGTGGGGCGACCGCGAGGACGCCGATGCCGACGCGGCGCAGGCAGTTGGCCACCATCGCCGCGGCGGTGGTGCGTCCCGAGCCCGACGGTCCGGAGACCAGCAGGACGTGCGCGCCGGCGAACAGGTCGATGCCGACCGTCGTGACGCCGGGGCCACCGACACCGAGCGGGATCCAGGTCCGCGAGGGCGGCATGTCGGGCGGCGGCAGCTCGTCGACGGCGACCCGCTCCGGCAGCGAGGGGAAGCGCCGCGGCAGCAGGGCGGGATCGCCGTCGCGGCGGCACCGGGCCACGAGCTCAGCGGGCGTCATGGCGACGTCGCAGATCTGGATGTGGCGGCCGGTGCCGGCGTCGACGGCCCGGCCGGGCAACGGCGGCGGGCTGGTCATCTTCGACGTGAGGTGGGCGCGGCGCGTGTCTTCCTTGGGGAAAGGCAGCAGCAGGCGGCGGCTGTAGAACGTCGGCAGCTTGTAGCTGAGCATGTCGTGCCCGCCGAGGGCCACGAGGTGCACGCCGAGCGGGGCGCCGGTGACGACGATCTCGCGCAGGCTCAGGACCACCGAGCCCTCGATGAACGTGGGGTTGCTGTGGTCTTCGAAGTGCTCCCACCCGTCGACGACGACCACGATGCGCGGCGCGGCCGATGCGCCGCGGTGCAGGGCGGTGGCGCGACGTTGGACCTCTTGCTCCAGCCAGCCGACGAAGCGTCGGATCCGGTCGGGCTCGGCCGGGGAGAACACCGCGCCGCAGTGGGGGAGGTCCTCGTAGTCGGAGAGACCGGCGCGGTACTGCTCGACGACGTAGAGGTGCACCTCCTCCGGGCTGAACCGGGTGGCCAGGCTGGTGATCAGGGTGCGGGCGAAGGTGGTGCGACCCGACTGCGGGCCGCCCGCGACCATGAGGCGGTCGACACCGGCGAGGTCGAGGTAGTCCGCCGGCTGCGCCTGGGCGTCGGGCTCGTCGACCAGGCCGAAGGGCACGGCCGACGCCGGCGCGGCGGCCGTGGCGCGGCCCACCAGGTCGTCGAGCTGGAGCCTCGCCGGCAGCGCCGGCAGGAGCGGCAGGAACGGGGCCCGGACGCCGATCCGGTCGGCGGCCTGTTCGATGGCCGCGATGGCGAGGTCCTGGTCGGTCGGGCCGTCGGCGCGCACGACGGCCCCGACGGGACGGGGTCGGCCCAGCTCGGTCCAGTCGACGGTGCGGACCGTCACCGGTGCGGCGTGGGCGCCGGCCGGGGGCGGGTCTCCGAGGTAGCCGCACTGGAACGTCTGCGGCCGCCGGCTCTCGTCGGTCGTGCACATGATCATCCCGCGACCCCGGAGCGAGCCGGGGATGGTGGCCGCGTCGGGCACGCCCAGCACCTCCGAGCTGTCGGCGGGCTCGTTCTGGCGCAGGCTGATGCGCAGCGAGATGTTGTTCCTCAGCTCGGCCGAGAGCTTGCCCTGCAGCGACTGGGTGCCGAGCACGAGGTGCATGCCGAGGGACCGGCCCTTGGCCGCCACGTTGACCAGCTCCTTGAGGAAGTCCGGCGACGACTCCAGGACGCGGGCGAACTCGTCGAACACCATGACCAGGCGCGGCACCGGGGGCAGGCTCGGGTCGGTGCGACGCCGGCGCCAGTAGTCGTCGATCTCGCCGTTGTAGCGGGCCAGGACCGACTCACGGCGGCTCACCTCGGCCCGCACCGACGCCAGCACCCGCGCCGCCGCGGCGTCGTCGAAGACGTCGGCCGCGGTCTCCCCGGTCGATCGGATCAGGCTGACGACGTGCGGGCAGTGCTCGAACGGCAGGAACGCGCTGCCGCCCTTGAAGTCGACCAGCACCAGGTTCAGCTCGTCGGGCCGGTTGGACAGCAGCAGCGACGTCACCAGCGTCTGCATGAGGATGCTCTTGCCGGCGCCGGTGGCCCCGCCCAGCATCGTGTGGGGCCCCTGGCGTGCCAGGTCGACGTAGGTGGGGCCGTTGGCGTCGGCTCCCAGGACCACCCGGGTCTGGGGTCCGTCGCCCTGGTCCCACTGCGTCAGCACGTCCTCCGGGGCCGGGGTGTCGATCCCGAGCGTGTCCAGCAGCCGCACGCGGCTCGGTAGCGCGTTCTGGGCCTGGGCGAACGTGATCCGGTCGCGCATCGGGCTCAGCGCCCGGGCCAACCGCTCGGCGCCGTCGCCGTTGAGCCGGTCGGGGCCGACGTGGATCGGGTTGGCCCCCCGGGTCCGCGTGAGGCGCATGCCGCCGGTCCCCACCTCGCACATGCCGTGGCACTCGTTCATGCCGCGTCGATCGGCGCAGATCAGGTGGATCCCGACGGAGGGCCCGTGGTGCAGGATCACGTCCATGCCGGGCATCTCCCGCAGCGCCAAGGCCCCGTCCAGGACGACGACGATCTCGTTGTCGAACTGCACCCCCTGCGACTTGGACCTCGCTTCCTGGCGGGTCGCGAGGAGGGCGCGGAGCTCGTCGACGCGCGCCGCGACCGTCCGGTCGTCGTTGCCGATCCAGTTCGGCATCGCCGTCGACCCGCCCGCGCGGACGTGCGGCAACCACCGGGTCCACGCCAGGTCGGTGCGCCCGTCGGCCGCCATGACCACGATGCGCAGGTCGTCCGGCCCTCGGAGCGTCGCAAGTTGGATCAGCAGCCACCGCAGCAGGTCCTGGACGTCGCGGTCCGCGCCCACGACACCGAGCACCCCGGTCGCCCGCAGGTCCAGCGACGCCGGCGCCCCGGTCAGCGTCGGCGGCACGAACCCCGGCCACGGCTCTCCTCTCACCTCCACCGACGCCGCCTCGTCCGCGGCTCCGACCCGCAACGTCAAGCCGTGGGGGCTGTCGATCCTCCGGGCCCACAGGTCCGGGCGTTGGCCGATGATCGTGGCGATGACCTCGTCCGGGCTGGGTGCCAGCTGCGCCCGCACCCTCCACTCGGCCGGCAGGTGCGCCTGGATCTGGGACCCGACCCGGTCGCAGGCCGTGCGGTAGTCGGTCTCACGCTTGGTGCCCTGGTTGCCGTCGACCATCCGCGACACCACGAAGCCGATCGCACCGACGGCGGCGAACAGCAGGATCATCGCCTGGCCGAAGATGACCGCCGCGATCACGCTGGCCACGACGGTCAGACCTGCGGTCACGGCCGCGGTGGTCTGCGTCGCGTTGTTGGGCTCCGGCCCCCGGTCCGGCATCGTCACCTCGAGGTGGGGCACCTCGGGCACGGCGGCGTAGGCGCGGTCGAAGTCCAGCCAACCGTCCGCGGCCCGCACCATGGGCAACGCCCCGGAGGCGGCCGGTGTCCACTGGAGCGCGTCGCTACCGATGCGCAGCGTGCTCGCCGGGTGCAGCGGCGCATGGCCGATCCGGCGGCCGTCGAGGAACGTCCCGTTGGTCGAGCCCTCGTCGGTGATCACCGCACTGCCGTCCGGAGCCACCTCGATCCAGGCGTGCTCGCTCCGGGAGACGTCCAGGTCACGCAGGCACACCGGGGCCGTCTCGTCGCGGGCGATCCGGTGCCGACCCGGGCTCAGGGCCACGGTCAGGCCCGTGTCGGGGCCCGCCACGACGCGCAGCTTCCCCACCTCGTCGCCGGTCACGGTGCGCGTGGGCGCGCCCGGCCCACCCACGCTGACGATCGCCCCGGGCATCAGCGGGCTGTCGGCCACGATCCCGCGCGGGTTCAGCGGCGTCTGGCCGACGTAGCAGGCGCGCCCGCTCACCGGGACCGGGAGCGATGCGATCAGGGAGCCGACGCTGCTGGTCGGCCCCGCGTCGACCTCCACGTCGACGTCCGTCGCGCCGTCGCGCACCGTCAAGAGCATCATCGACATAGGGACACCTCTATGGCAGGTTCTTGATGTTGACTGCGGTCCAGCTGCTGTCCCCGGGGGCCTTCCAGGCGTAGAGGATCGACCGGGGGATCGCCTCGTCGCCGACGAAGTGGGGCAGGGCCACGAGCTCGACGCTGCCGGATCGCTTGATCGCGTCGGCCACCCGCCCCTCGACGTACGCCATACCGCCCCCGTTGGTGTGGGCGTGGCCGGCGACGAAGTTCCGGGCGACGTTGGGCCCGCCCAGCCGGTCGGCCCACAGGTGCGCCAGCTGCAACCGGTACGGCGAGTCGAAACCGGGCAGGCTCTCCCGCAGCGCCGGGGGCGGGGAGGACGTCCGGGGGCCGTCGCGCAGCATGTCCCTCGTGACCGTCACCTGCATGCCCTGGTTCCGGGTGTAGCGGTCGCCGTTCGGCAGGGTGACCCGGTCGTAGGCCGAGCGGGAGCCGTCGCCGTGCCGGGCGCCCCACGACCGGTCGACCTCCCTCAGCCTCTCCCGAACCCGGTTCTCCGGGACGACCGAGTAGCCGGGGTCTCTCGGCCCACGGCCACTGCCGCCGGTGCCGCTACTGCCGATGGCGCCGCTGCCGGTGGTGCCGCTGCCACCACGGCGGGCGGCGGTGGCGATGCCGGCGACACCGGCGGCGCCGATGCCGGCGACACCGGCGGCCAGCGTCGCGTCGGCCTGCTCGTGCTTCTGTCGGGCGTCCTGGATGGCCCTCGAGATCTCGTCCAGGCTCCCCAGCAACTCCTGCGTCGACTGGTCCCACCGCTGGTGGTGCTGACCGAACCGACCTGACGCCACACGCGTCTTGAACCCGCTGCTGGTGAGACCGTCGATCACCGACTGCAGGTTCCGCAGCGTCCCGACGAGCTCCTGCTTGCCCGACCGCAGCTGGTTCGCCGCCTGCTGCAGGCCCTCGTAGCCGACGGTGATGCTATTGGCCACCGCCGCCTCCTCCGTTGGCGCGGCTGCTCTGCGCGGCCGCGCTGGTCGCCGCGGCCGTCACCTTCTCCGCCGCGGCGCGCTCCTGCTGCGCCGCCCGCTCACCCGCCTGCACGGCCCGCTGCCGGGCCGCCTTCCACTGCATCTCCGCCTGCTGCATCGCCTGCCCGGCCCGCATCGCCTGGGCCCTGAGCATGTTGTACTGCTGCACGTAGTAGGGGTACTGCGGGGCCGGAACCACCTTGGGCATCGCGTTCATCTGCGCGACGGCCTGCTCGTAGGCCCGCTTGGCCGTGCTGTGGGCCTGGCGGGCCTGTGCACCCTGGCTGAGCGCCATCTGCGACTCGCGCTTCGCCTGCTCCAACTGCCCCGCGTAGGCGAGCAGCGCCTGGCTGGCGTCCGCTCGCCCGCGCGCCAGCGGTGTCGCGTCGTTGGGGTGCGCCTGCAGCGCCTGACGGAACCGGGGGGCGAAGTCGCCCTCCATCTGCAGCGCGTTGCCCTCGTCCGCGATGGTGCGCAGCGCCTGGACCTGCTCCTCCCAGCGCTTCGCTTCCTGCTGCGAGGCGTTCGCCAATGTCCGGGCCTCGCCCGGCTCGCCACGGACCGGGTCCGCAGTCAGATCGAGGACAGACCAGTTGCCGCTGCTCATCGTCGGAACGAGGGCTAGCCGGCGGTGGCGCCGCCGGGGCCACCGAGCCCGCCGGCACCCTCGGCCAGGGCCGTGTCGGCCTGCTCGTGCTTCTGCTGGGCGTCCTGGATGGCCCGCGAGATGTCGTCCAGGCTCGCCATCAGGTCGTTCGCCCCCTTGGTCCACTTGTCGTATTGCGTGTTGAAGCGGCTCGACGCGACGCGCGTCTTGAAGCCGCTGCTGGTCAGGCTGTTGATCACGGACTGCAGGTCCTTCAGCGTCGTGACGAGCTCCTGCTTGCCGGACTTCATCTGGTTGGCGGCCTGCTGCAGGCCCTCGTAGCCGACTGTGATGTTCTGCGCCATCAGATCCCTGCTCCTCTTCGTTCGTCGTGGTTGGGGTCGGTCGCGGTGGGTCGCACCGCTGCGCTCAGCCCCGCGGGCCGAGGCTGCCGAAGCCGCCGGCGAGGTTCTGGTCCAACTCCTCGTGCTGCCGCTTGACCGACTCCAGGTAGCCGCCCATGCCGTCGAGGGCCTCGATCGACCGCTTGGCCGCGTCCGTGAACCGGGTGTAGGCATCGCCGAGCTTCCCCGACGCAGCCGTGGTCTTGAACTGGGTTGTGATGAGGTTGTCGACCATGCCCTTCAGCTGCTGCAGCTTCTGGTCGAGCTGCCCGCGGCCGGTCTTCAACCGGTTGGCCGACCGCACGACGGCGTCGTAGTCGACATTGATGTCTGCCATCAGATCGTCTCCACTTCCTCTGCTTTTCGTTGATCCAGGTTGATCGCGCCGCTGGCGAGCCCCGTGAAGCCTTGGGCCGACTCGTTGATCGACTTGGCCAGGTTCTTCCGTGCCGTGGCGAGACTGCTCTCGAACTGGGACCACGCCTGCTCGAGGACCCCGCTACCGAGGGGGCCGCGTGGCTGCGGCCCCGGCGGGAAGCCCTCGATGGTCTTGCCGGCCGAGGTCAGCCGCTGGCCGACCTGCCGTGCCTTGTCCGTATCGACGACGAACGCCTTGGCCAACTCACCTACCTCCTCCGCTTTGTTGTCCGACCTGGCTCACAAGCCGGCGACCGTACGGGCCTCGTGTTAGCGAGGTGCTAGCCACGGCGTCACAGGGCGTAGAACATGTACACGCACCAACCTTCCTCGCCGGTTTTCGGGTACACGCTGACGTAGCCGGAGGTGATGGGCTCGCCGTCGACGGTGCCGAGCAGCGAGGCCGAGTACGCGTTGCCGCCCCCGGTGTCGGCGGTGGCGGGGTCGACGTCGACGCTCGCCTGGCCGGCGATCGCGTCGCTGATGTCCGGCCCACTGTGGCTGTCCGAGCAGAGCGTGGCCGTCGCCGTGGCCTCGTCCCCGTTCCGGACGGCGGCGAGGAGCTCCTGCGCGAGGGCTTCGGCTCCCACTCCACCGTCGCAGCAGCCCTGGCTGTTCGTGGTGGTCGGACCGGAGCCGGCGGGGTCCTCGCTCAACTCACCCTCGTCACCAGGGATGTCCAGGTTCGGCACCGTGGGGCGGCCACCGGTTTGCTCGCCGCCGCTGTCGTCGTCGTCGGATCCGCTGGAGGTGATGATGACGATGAGGAGGAGGGCGGCGGCTGCGGCGCCGAGGACGCCGAGGATGACCGGTGTGTTGTTGCGCCGTGGTGGTGGCGGTGGCCCGGCTGGTGGCGGGGCGTGTGCGGGGCCGGTGGGGGGTTGGGGCGGTGGTGGTGTCGGGGCGGTGGTGTAGGGCGGTGGTGGCCCGCCGG